>JBDONV010000035.1:0-4013 GCA_039831165.1 Nautiliaceae bacterium
TTTTGTTTTTTATATTCGATTACAGCTTTATATACTTCGTCTTTAATATGAAGTTTTTCTTTTTTTAATTTTTCAAGTTCCAAATCATCCATATGTTCTCTTCCGGCTTCTACTTCATCGATAATTCTATTAAGTTCTGCATGTCTTTGAATTAATTTATCAATATGAGGATTTTCTTTTGCAAGTTCCTCCATCACCGGAATAAGTTCTGGGCAACATTCTTTAAACATATCTTCTCCTTTTTTTCTTAATTATATCAAAATATATCGCATCTGCTGTTATCTATATCTTCATCTTCCGAGAATTCTTCGTAAAAATCATCATACTCTTCATCGTATTTTTCTTTATTTTCTTCTGGTTTACAACTTTTACAAAAATTTTTTTCAAATTCTTTATATTCCTCTTTATTTAAAAACTCTTTCACTTCTTCAAAATTTATAAGATTTACATACTCAACCATATTATTTAAAAGAAAATCATCTTTTTTCTCTATTAAATCATCACAAATATCCCAATGAACTTCGATATTTTTATTTTCATTATCTATAATCAATTCATATGCCATCTATGCCCTTTTTAAAGAAATTATATCACAAATAGATTCGGCATTAAATTTTACTTATATTTAACATAATTTAAAATTATCTTTGATATACTTCTTTTTCTAAATCAGCAACAAGGAGAGTATAATGAAACAGATGGTTTTACAAGAAAAATATCCAGTGTTTATTTTAGATATTAATAAAGATGAAACTCATTACAAAAACGCAAAAGAAATAATAGAGTTTTTTAAAGAAAAAATAAACGCTCACCCGGTATGTACTTACATTGGAGAATTTGACCATTACGCACATACTTCTTCTTTAGAAAACGGAGAAATAGCACCTGATATTAAAGATTGTAAATTAATATTATTTTGTTTTGGAAACAAACTTCCAAACGGAAAAATCCCTGCAGCAAGACCTAGAAGTATAAGTGTAACCGAATATAATGATAAATTTGAAATAGCTTTTTTAGAAGCCCCGGCATTAATAGCAAACGAAGTTATGGAAGGATGGGTAAAGGAATTAAAAAACAATCTTTAATTTTATAATGGAGTTATCTTAACCTTTATATCCGCTCCTTTAGCAAAATATGGAGCGGTGCTTACTACTCCATCAACTCCTGTTTTTGCATAATCTTCAATATTGTCAATATTAATTCCACCGGCACTTAAAATTTTTATATTGTTTTTATGAGCCATCTCAACAATTAAAGCGGTGGTCTCCACACTGACTTTATCAAGCTGAATCACATCCACATCTATTTCCACAAGTTTTTTAGCCATAGCAAAATCTTTACACTCAACCACCCATTTTTTTTCTACCGCTTTATGTTTAAGTTTAGGGAATTCTTTAAAAAATTTATCCCATCCTCCATAAAGATTAATATAATTATCAAATACAAGTATAGTCTCGGTGGTGGTAACCCTGTGAGGATATCCCCCTCCGTCCATTACCGCTTTAAGAGCTACCTTTTTAGTATAAGGAATTATTTTACGGGTAGTCAATATTTCTATGTACGGATTATGTTTTTTTGCTTTTTCTTTCATTTGATTAGTATAACTTGCTACACTCATGGCATATTCATAAATATTTTGTGCCACTTTCCATAAAATCAGGACATTTTCCCCTTCAGCCTCAAATATTTTATGTCCGCTGTCTATTTTTTTCCCGTCTTTTTCTTTAAATGTTACTCTCAAATTTAATCTCTCAGCCAGTTTTTCAACAAGCTCATTACAACTTACTACACTTTCTTTTCTGGATATGAATTCTATTTTTCCGGGGGTTTTGATATCAAGAAGTTCTTGGGTCAAATCAAACAGGGGCATATCTTCAGTAATTAAAGAATCTATATCAAAATGAGTAAAATACATGATATCTCCTTACGGGAGGATAAATAAGTAAAGTAAAAAAGAAAAAAGAAGAAATTACCCTTGTCTTTCTTTAATAATTTCTTCTGCAATATTTGAAGGAACTTCTTCATAATGGTCAAATACCATTGAATAAGTTCCCCTACCTTGAGTCATACTTCTAAGGTCAGTTGAATATCCGAACATTTCGCTAAGAGGGACAAACGCTGTAATTTTTTTAATTCCGTGACTGTCTTCCATCGAGTTAACCTGACCTCTTCTTCTATTAATATCACCGATAACATCTCCCATATATTCTTCAGGAACTTCGATTTCAACTTTCATAATAGGCTCTAAAATTACAGGATTTGCTTTTTTCATACCTTCTTTAAACGCCATAGAACCAGCTAGTTTAAATGCCATTTCACTTGAGTCAACTTCATGGTAAGAACCATCGAATAATTCTACTTTAAAGTCAACAACAGGGAATCCTGCAAGCACACCGCCCTGAGCTGCTTCTTGAATACCTTTATCAACTGCTGGAATATATTCTTTTGGAATAACACCACCTTTAATCAAATCAACAAATTCGTAACCTTTTCCAGGCTCTTGTGGAATAAGTCTGATGAATACATGTCCGTACTGACCTCTACCACCTGATTGTTTTGCATATTTATATTCTTGTTCAACTTGATTTTTAAATGTTTCTCTGTATGCAACTTGAGGTTTACCTGTATTACATTCAACTTTAAATTCTCTTTTAAGCCTATCAACAATAATTTCAAGATGAAGTTCACCCATTCCAGAAATAATAGTTTGCCCAGACTCTTCATCAGTTGTAACTCTAAAACTTGGGTCTTCTTCAGCAAGTTTTTGAAGAGCAAGAGCCATTTTCTCTTGGTCAGCTTTTGTTTTAGGCTCAACTGCAACACTGATAACAGGGTCCGGGAATTCCATTCTCTCAAGAATAATAGGTCTTTTCTCATCGCATAAAGTATCACCTGTTAATGTATATTTTAGACCAACGATTGCCCCAATCTCACCACTGTAAAATTCAGGAACTTCTTCTCTTTTATTTGCATGCATTCTAAGGAGTCTTCCCACTCTTTCTTTTTTATTTTTAGTAGCGTTAAGTACATAGCTTCCTGATTTAATAACTCCTGAATAAAATCTTGTAAATGTAAGTTTACCAACAAACGGGTCAGTCATAATTTTAAACGCAAGTCCACTAAACGGTTCGTCATCACTTGGATTTACGCTGATTTCCTCTCCTGTTTTAGGATCAATCCCTTTAATCCAAGTAACTTCTGTAGGTGCAGGTAAATAATCTATTACCGCATCAAGTAACGGTTGAACACCTTTATTTTTAAATGCTGTACCACATAACATCGGAACAATTTCAAGATTAATAGTAGCTTTTTTAATAGCTTTTTTGATTTCTTCTTCTGTTAATTCTTCACCTGCAAAATATTTTTCCATAAGCTCTTCATCAGTTTCAGCAACAGCTTCAATTAATTTTTCTCTATACTCTTCTGCTTTTTCTTGAAGTTCTGCAGGAATATCTTGAATTTCATATTTACTTCCAAGTGCCGCTTCGTCTTCCCATACAAGAGCTTTCATTTTAACTAAATCAACTACACCTTTAAAATTATCTTCCGCTCCGATTGGAATTTGAATTGGAACCGGATTAGCTTTTAATCTCTCTTTAATTTGTTTTTCAACGTTATAAAAATCCGCACCGATTCTGTCCATTTTGTTAACAAATGCAATTCTTGGTACGTGATATTTGTTTGCCTGTCTCCAAACAGTTTCACTTTGAGGCTGAACCCCACCAACAGCACAGAATACCGCAATAGCACCGTCAAGTACTCTCATACTTCTTTCAACTTCAATTGTAAAGTCAACGTGCCCCGGTGTATCGATGATATTAATTTGATGGTCTTTCCAAAAACATGTAGTAGCCGCAGAAGTAATTGTAATACCTCTTTCTTTTTCTTGTTCCATCCAGTCCATCGTAGCTGCACCCTCATGCACCTCACCGATTTTGTGACTTACACCTGTATAGTAAAGAATTCTCTCAGTTGTAGTGGTTTTTCCCGCGTCAATATGAGCCGCGATACCG
>JBDONV010000035.1:4023-16017 GCA_039831165.1 Nautiliaceae bacterium
TTCTAACCTTTTCAATAGGCGTCTTTCTTGGCATTATATTCTCCTTGTGTAAATTTGTAGTTGTAGATTATGAAGAAAAAAGAAAAGGAAAAACCTGAAGTTCATTTCCCATTTTCCATTTTTAATTTTCAATTTAATTTTACCATCTGTAGTGAGCAAACGCTTTATTAGCTTCTGCCATTCTATGAGTATCTTCTCTTTTCTTAAATGCCGCTCCTCTTTCGTTTGCAGCATCCCAAAGTTCGTTAGCAAGTCTTTCTACCATAGTTCTTTCGTTTCTATTTCTTGCCGCGTCAACAATCCATCTGATTGCAAGAGTTTGTTGTCTCTCAGGTCTCACTTCCATAGGAACTTGATATGTAGCACCACCAACTCTTCTACTTCTAACTTCTAATAAAGGTTTTACGTTTTCAATTGCTTTGAAGAAAATATCGATACCTTTTTCTTCACCTTTTTCATTCAATTTTTCAATAGCACCGTATACAATTTTTTCAGCTAATGTTTTTTTTCCGTCCCACATAACTTTATTAATAAATTTTGTAACTACTTCGCTGTTATATACCGGATCCGGCATTACAGGTCTTTTTGGGGCTCTTCTTCTTCTCATAAAATTCTCCTTCTCTTCAGTTTTTTTCCCTGCATTTCACAGGACTTACTCTACCTTTTGGCAGTGAGGAGGCTAATCAATGGACAATTTTACAATTGAAAATGGAAAATTAATGAAAATCATTTTCCATTTTACATTTTCCATTAAAAAATCCTCCTACTATAACCAAAAAAAACAACTATATCTTTTGAGCTTCTACACTTTTTAAGCTATAAGCTTATTATTTTTTTCCTGCTTCAGATTTTTTAGTTCCGTATTTACTTCTAGAGTGAACTCTTCCTTTAACTCCAGCTGTGTCAAGAGCACCTCTTACGATGTGATATTTAACCCCTGGTAAGTCTTTTACCCTACCACCTCTAACTAACACAATACTGTGCTCTTGCAGGTTGTGACCTTCACCTGGGATATAACTAATTACTTCATATCCGCTAGTAAGTCTAACTTTTGCAACTTTTCTTAAAGCTGAGTTTGGTTTTTTAGGAGTAGTAGTATATACTCTCGTACAAACCCCTCTTCTTTGAGGACAGCTTACAAGCGCAGGTGACTTTGATTTTTTGATAACTTTTTTTCTACCTTTTCTTACTAATTGGTTTATAGTAGGCATTCGCTTCCTTTTTTTGAAATTTTGAACAGTTTTTAGTGCGGAATTATATCAAGATTTGTGAAGTTTTACAAACAAATATTTCCTTATAAAAAGGAAAGAGGATTATTCATCCTCTCCCATATGATCAAGTTTAAGGTCTCTATCTTTATGATAGAACATTCCCGTACCTACAGGTACTACACGTCCTAGAACAATGTTTTCTTTAAAGTCTTCAAGATAATCGAATTTTCCTTGAATACTAGCTTCTGTAAGAACCCTTGTGGTTTCTTGGAATGAAGCTGCTGAGATGAAACTGTCACTTTGAATTGCCGCTCTTGTAATACCGACTAATACTGGTTCGGCAATCGCAGGTTCCCCGCCGAATTTTTTAATTCTTTCATTTTCTTCATTAAACATTTTTCTACTTACCAAATCACCTTCGATAAACTTAGTATCACCGCTATCAACAATTCTTACCTGTCTTAACATTTGATTTACGATAAGTTCGATATGTTTATCGTTAATATTAACCCCTTGAAGTCTATACACTTTTTGAACTTCGCTTACGATATATTGTTGAAGCGCTTTTTCTCCAAGGATATTTAAAATATCATAACTTGAAATTTGACCGTCTGTTAGTCTTTCACCCGCATGAACAAAATCACCTTCATGAACCAAAATTTGTCTATCAGCAGGTACCAAATATTCTTTTACGGCACTTTCACCCTCAACTATTAATCTCTGCTTTCCTCTAATAGATTTACCAAACTTCACAATCCCGTCTATTTCACTGATAATAGCCGGTGATTTAGGACGTCTAGCTTCAAATAGTTCATTAACCCTTGGAAGACCCCCTGTAATATCCGTTGATTTCGCAACCGCTTTTGGTGTTTTAGCTAAGATATCCCCTTGTTTAACTTCTGTACCTTCTTGAACATGGATAACGGTTTTCGGTTCAAGTACATATTCGAATACTCTGTCTTTTGCTGCAAGAATAATTCTTGGATGATATCCTTTTGGCAAGTATTCTTTTACGATAATTCTTGATTCACCAGTAAGTTCGTCAATCTGAGTCGTAACAGTAAATCCGTCGATAACGTCTTCAAATTTAACAATTCCGTCAGCTTCAGCTAAGATTGGGTTAGCAAATGGGTCCCATTCGGCTATTACTTTACTTTCACCGCTAATAGGCTCAGCAATAAGCTCGCCCGCTTTTACAGAAGCGTTATCGTCTTTTAAAATTCTACTTCCTCTTACAATATAGTATCTGTCCGCTTCCCTGTCGTTTTCATCAACGATTACAGCAAACAATCCTTTATACTCGTTATCAAGCCCGATTTCAGTTCCCGCTTTAAGGTCATAAACTCTCTCAAGATGATCACCTGTTAATTTATAGTATTTAACGATACCGCTGGCTTTACTTTCAACTTTCATAGGAACAGGCTCATTATCATCAACTTTAAGCTCGGCACCGTATGGAATACGCTGAGGAACGTACCAAGCTTCTTTAATTACCTCAACTATCGCATCGTCTTTTTTAACAGGTGCATCTTTATAAGGTATATAAAGTTTTCCTTCCGTTTTACCTGCAATTCCCGCAAGTTCGGTACCCTTAACGATATCATTTTTTCTTAAAGAATATCTCTTTATACTTCCGTCATCACAATGAACTTCTACAATAACTTCTTCGTGCTGTGTTTCAATTTTCACTATTCCATCACAAGGTGCTTTAAGTTTTGGTTCAACTAAAAGGACTGCGGCATTACGTCTGTTAGCCACAATTTTTTTACCGTCTCTATTGTATGTTTCAATATTATAGTATCTGATATATCCGTATTTACTTGCAACAATTTGTCTCTCTTCTTGTGTTGAACCAGCAATACCTCCGGTATGGAATGTTCTTAGTGTCAACTGAGTTCCCGGCTCACCAATAGATTGAGCTGCAATAATACCTACGGCCTCACCTACTTTTACAAGACGTCTCTCAGCCAGATTCATTCCATAACACTTAGCACAAATACCTTTTGGTGCCTTACATGTTAGAGCACTTCTAACTTTTACGGATTTTACACCTTTTCTTACAATCTCTTTTGCTTCTTCTTCTGTAATTAAAGTACCTTCTGTATAAAGAACTTCATTCGTAATAGGGTCATAAACATCATCTGCAAGCACCCTTCCGTAAATTCTCTCTTCAAGAGACTCAACTAACGTAGAACCGTCAGTAATGTCTGTTACCTCAACACCTTCATGGGTTCCACAGTCTTCCATAATAACTCTAAAGTTTTGAGAAACATCAACAAGTTTTCTGGTTAAATACCCAGCACTTGCAGTTTTAAGAGCGGTATCCGCAAGACCTTTTCTAGCACCGTGGGTTGAAATAAAGAACTCAAGTACGTTTAATCCCTCTTTAAAGTTTGAAATAATCGGAGTTTCAATAATTTCACCGTTAGGTTTTGCCATAAGCCCCCTCATACCGGCAAGCTGTTTAATCTGAGACGCACTACCTCTAGCCCCTGAGTCGGCCATCATATAAATTGAGTTAAATCCATCTTTGTCTTTTTTCATAATTTCAAGAAGTTTTTCTTTAATATCATTATCCACTTTTGTCCAGATATCGATAATTTTATTGTATCTTTCTTGTTCAGTTAAAAGACCTTTTTTATATTGTTCCTGAACTTCTTTTACTTTTTTAAGGGCTTCAGCAATAATTTTTGGTTTATCTTCAGGTACAATAATATCCGCCATAGAAATAGATACCCCTACTTTTGCCGCGTATCTGAAACCTAAATTTTTAAGTTTGTCCAAAAATTCAGCCGTTACTTTAAGTCCTCCTACTTTATAAACATAATCTACAAGAGCTGAAATGTCTTTTTTCTTCATAATTTTATTGTACATCTCAACCGGTACAAAATCAGGAGTAATTGAGTGTAAAATCATTCTACCAGGTGTAGTTTCTACTATTTCACCTTTTACTTTTACTTTGATTTTCGCATGTAAATCAACCGCACCTTCATCAAAAGCTATTAATACTTCCTCAGGATTTGCAAATAATTTATGTTCTCCTTTTACCCCGTCTTTAATTAAAGAAATATAATAAACACCAAGAACCATATCCTGGCTAGGTACCGCAATAGCTTTACCGCTAGCCGGCAAAAGAATATTCATACTGCTTAACATTAATATTTTAGCCTCGGCAATCGCCTCTTGGCTTAAAGGTACGTGTACCGCCATTTGGTCACCGTCAAAGTCCGCGTTGAACGCCGCACAAACAAGCGGATGCAATTGAATTGCGTTTCCGTCAATCAGTACCGGATGAAACGCCTGAATAGATAATTTATGTAAAGTTGGTGCCCTGTTTAAAAGCACCGGATACTGGTCAACAACTTCTTGCAGACATTCCCAAACCTCAGGTGTTTTTTCTTCAATATGTCTTTTAGCCTGCTTAATTGTTGTTGCATAACCTTTTTCTTGAAGTTTACCGATTAAATGCGGTTTAAAAAGTTCAAGCGCCATTTTTTTAGGAAGACCGCATTGGTCCATTCTAAGGTTCGGTCCAACTACAATAACACTTCTTCCCGAATAATCAACCCTTTTACCAAGAAGGTTTTGTCTAAATCTACCCGTTTTACCTTTAATAATATCGCTAAGCGATTTTAAAGGTCTTTTATTGGCACCTTTAATAGTATTTCCGCGTCTACCGTTATCAAACAATGCGTCAACAGCTTCTTGAAGCATTCTTTTTTCGTTTCTGATAATAATTTCAGGCGCGTCAAGCTCAATTAGTCTTTTAAGTCTTTGGTTTCTGTGAATTACTCTTCTATAAAGGTCATTTACATCTGCAACCGCAAATTTACCGCCATCAAGTGCCACAAGAGGGCGTAAATCCGGTGGAAGTACAGGAATTACAGACATTATCATCCACTCAGGTCTGTTATCTGAATTTAAGAAACCTTCAACGATTTTAAGTTTTTTAACGATATCTTTTTTTCTGGCTTCAGATTTTGTATTTTTAAGTTCTTCTTTTAATGAGTAATACATTTCCGGTAAATCAAGCTCTTCAAGCATTTTTCTAATAATTTCAGCTCCCATTTCAGCATGAAAACCTGTGTCTCCGTAAAGTTCTATAAGTTTTCTATATTCTTCCTCTACAAGTACGTCACCTCTTTTTACAGGAGCATCACCTGGCTCGTAAACTACATACGCTTCGTAATAAAGTACCCTTTCAAGGTCTTTCATTTTAATATCAAGAAGAGTTCCTATTCTACTAGGAAGATTGCTTACATACCAGATATGCGCTACGGGAGTTACAAGTTCGATATGTCCAAATCTTTCACGTCTAACTTTTGATGTAGTAACTTTTACCCCACATTTTTCACAAACAATTCCTTTATAGCGCATTTTTTTATATTTACCACAAAGACATTCATAATCATTAATAGGACCAAAAATTTTTGCACAAAAAAGCCCGTCTCTTTCAGGCTTTAATGTGCGATAGTTTATAGTTTCCGGTTTTTTAACTTCACCGTGAGACCATGACAAAATTTCTTCAGGAGATGCTATTTTTACCTGAACGGCGTCAATATCGTTTGGTCTTGTCTCTTCGTCCCAGTCAAGTTTAATATATTTAAATTTCTTCATTGTCCTCTTCCTTTTTATAAAACTCTAAATCAAGGCCAAGCGCACGAAGCTCTTTAGATAATACAAAGAATGTTTCAGATAAACCTTCAATAGGAACGTTTTCACCTCTTGTTAAAGCTCTATAAGCTTTGTTTCTTCCTTCAACATCGTCAGACTTGGTTGTAAGCATTTCTTTTAGGTTATATGCTGCACCATAAGCTTCAAGCGCCCAAACTTCCATTTCCCCAAATCTTTGACCACCAAATAGAGCCTTACCACCTACAGGCTGCTGGGTAATTAAACTGTAAGGTCCTATACTTCTTGCATGAACTTTATCATCAACTAAGTGATGTAATTTCATCATATACATATACCCAACATTAACTCTCTCTTTTATAGGTTCACCCGTTCTTCCGTCATAAAGCTGAGTTTTTCCATCTTCTGGAATCCCTGCCATTTCAAACAGTTTTTTAAATTCTTCTTCAGTTACACCTTCAAATACAGGAGTTGAAAATTTAACGCCTTTAGCCCAATCCTGAGCATATTTTAATAATTCTTCATTAGTCAGACCATCAAGGAATTTTTCAAAACTCTCTCCAAAATGAGCCACTTTTACTATTTCTTTCATTTTGGCTCTAAGTTTTTCCATCATATCGTTTTGTTTTTCTTTTAAAATATTTTGAATCTGTTCTCCAAGTTTTTTACCTACAAGTCCTAAATGAACTTCAAGAATTTGCCCAATATTCATCCTTGATGGAACCCCAAGAGGATTTAAAACAATATCAACAGTTCTTCCGTCTTTCATATAAGGCATATCTTCTTCAGGTACAATAATACTTACGATACCTTTGTTTCCGTGTCGACCCGCCATTTTATCACCGACTTTAATTTTTCTTTTATTGGCAATATAAACTTTAACCATTTTAGCAACGCCGTTTGGAAGAATATCGTCTCTTTCAAGTACTTCTAGTTTTTCATCGTACTCTTTTCTTATATTTTCTTTTTCCGCCTGATATTTGGCTTTTATATTTTCAAATTCCTGTTTGGTAGCTTCATCATAATACTCAACTAAACTCAACAGTAGGAATTTATTAATGTTTTCAAGCTCTTCTTTTGGAATTTTATCTCCTGGCTTATAATGTTTCCCGTTAAGTTCTAAATCTTTAACAATAGCTCTTTCAGATAAAAGAGTACTTAACGCTATCATTTCCTTTTTATCGATAATTGAAAGTTTGTTTTTATAAATATCTTCTATTTTTTGTTTTTCTTCTTCATAAGCACGTCTTGCCCTCTCATCAAGCTCATATCCTTTTTTGGTATAAACTTTAACGTCTATTACGACACCTTCCATACTCGCAGGCGCATAAAGTGAACTGTTTACCACATGGCCAGACTTATCACCAAAAATTGATTTTAAAAGTCTCTCTTCAGGTGTTGGTTTAACATCTCCTTTTGGAGAAATTTTACCTACTAAAATCATACCAGGTTTTACATATGTTCCAACTTTAATAATTCCACTTTCATCTAAATGTTGAAGATGTTCTGGTTTTACTCCTGGAATATCGGCTGTAAGCTCTTCAAGTCCGTGTTTAAGTTCTCTAACCTCACAAACTTCTTCATAAATATGAACGGACGTATATACATCATCTTTAATAATTCTTTCACTAAGAACTATAGCATCCTCAAAGTTATATCCGTTCCATGGCATAAATGCAACAAGTACATTTTTACCAAGAGCAATTTCACCGTTATCCATATTAGGACCATCAGCAATAACATCACCAGCTTTTACAATATCTCCTTCTTTTACGATAGGTCTTTGATCAAAACATGTATTCTGGTTTGTTCTTAAATATTTTTCAAGCCCGTAATGGTCAATATAAGCTCCGTTTTCGTCCTCACCTAAAATATAAATATTTTTAGCATCGACTTTAATAACTTTCCCGCCTCTTTTGGCTTTAACTATTTGCCATGCATCTCGGGCTACATATTTTTCCATACCAGTACCGACAAGCGGAGCTTCACTTCTAAGTAAAGGCACCCCTTGACGCTGCATGTTAGAACCCATAAGCGCCCTGTTTGCGTCGTCATGTTCAAGGAAAGGAATAAGAGACGCACCTACCCCTACAATCATTTTAGGATTAAGGTCATAAAGGTCTACTTCTTTTTTATCCACTAAAATAATTTCACCGTCTTTTCTTGCTTCAATCAAATCATCAAGAATTTCACCTGTTTCCTCATCAATTCTAACAGACGCCGGAGCAATTACTTTTTCTTCTTCCTGGGTCGCTGTTAAATAAACGATTTCATCCGTAACACGTCCATCTTTTACAACTCTATAAGGAGATTCGATAAATCCAAACTCATTTACTTTCGCATAAGTTGAGAGTGTATTTACAAGACCAATATTTTGACCCTCAGGCGTTTCAATAGGACAAATTCTTCCGTAATGACTTGGGTGAACGTCCCTAATTTCAAATCCGGCTCTCTCACGAGTAACTCCGCCTTCCCCAAGAGCTGAAAGTCTTCTTTTATGTGCCACTTCGCTAAGAGGGTTTGTTTGATCCATAAATTGAGAAAGCTGCCCTGTAGCAAAAAAATCTAAAATAGTTGTTGTTACAAGTTTTGTATTTACTAAATCCATAGGCAGTAAATCGTTTATATTTGTAACAGTTGTCATTTTATCTTTAATAGTTTTTTGCATTTTAGCAAGACCGTCTTGAAGTTTATTTGCTAAAAGCTCCCCTATACTTCTAATTCTTCTGTTTCCTAAATGGTCTCTATCATCTATTTGTCCAACACCGTTTTTTACCCCGATTAGATACTGAATAGTTTTAATAATATCTTGATATGTAAGAACAGTTACTTCATCAGGAACATTAAGACCAAGTTTATGATTCATTTTCATACGACCTACTTTTGTTAGGTCATATCTTTCCGGGTCAAAAAATAGTTTTTCAAAAAGCTCTTTTGCCGTTTGAGGATTAGCAGGCTCACCCGGTCTCATTACTTTATAAATTCTAATTCTTGCTAAATCATTTTCGTTTTCAATACCTTCAGTTTGTTTTAAAATTTTTAAAGTTTCTATATCTTGATGAAAAGCTCTTAAGATTCCATCGTCAACACCATCCGCTAAATCATTAACAATTTTAAAATGCTCTATTTGAGATTCTGCTATTTTTTTAAGTTTAACTTCATTTAAAACAGTCAATGTATCAAATAAAATTTCTCCCGTTAACGGGTCGTAAATAGGCTCGGCTAAATGTCTATCAAGAAGCAAATCTATAGGATATTCAACAAATTCGTATTTTTCTTGAATTTCTTTCAATTTTCTTTTAGTAAGTCTTTTTCCTGCAGGAAGTATTACATTTCCGTTTTCATCTTTTAAATCATAATCGAATTTTCCTACTTCTAATTGAGATGTAGGCATTAAAAACATATTATTTTTTACATAAATATCTACTAAAGGATAAAACATTTTTAAAATATCTTCTTTGCTATAATCCATAGCTCTAAGAAGTATAGTCACTGGTACTTTTCTTCTTTTATTTACCCTAACATACAAAACGTCTTTTACATCATATTCAAAATATACCCAACTTCCTCTATCCGGGATAATCTGAGCAGAATATAATAGTTTATTTGAATTTTGAGCTTCTTCTTGCTTAAAGATAACTCCCGGACTTCTGTGAAGCTGGTTAACGATAACTCTTTCAACCCCGTTTATAATAAAACTAGTCCTTTCAGTCATTAAAGGAATATCTCTAATAAATAGGGTTTGTTCTTTAATATCTTTAATACCTATCTTTTCACCTGTTTTTTCATCTCTTTCATGTACTATAAGTCTTATTTTTATTTTAATCGGAATTGAATATGTGAGACCTTTTTCCATACATTCTCTAACCGTATATTTAGGCTTTTTAAATTCAATTCCGACATATTCAAGCGTAATTCTATTTTGGGCATCTGTAATTGGAAACATTGATTTAAACACTTTATGAATTCCGCTCTTTTCAGGTTCTTCAGGATTTATAAAATCTTTAAACGAATTTTGCTGAAGATGTAAAAGATTAGGAATATCCAATATTTGAGGGATTTTTGAAAAATCAAGTCTTAATCTATTAGCTGATTTTAATTGGTTTAGCATAGGCGCTCCTGGGTGAGATTTTGTTGTAGAAATTATCAAATAAATTATTTTATATCAAAAAAAACGAAAAAAAGCAAGGAAGAAATTATTTAACTTCTACTGTAGCTCCCGCTTCTTCAAGTGCTTTTTTGATTTCTTCCGCTTCTTCTTTGCTTACTGCTTCTTTAATTGTAGTAGGTGCACCGTCTACCATTTCTTTAGCTTCTTTTAGTCCTGCACCAGTAATTTGTCTTACAACTTTAATTACGTTAATTTTTTTAGCACCTGGGTCTTTTAAGATTACATCAAACTCAGTTTTTTCTTCAGCTGCTTCTCCACCTGCTGCACCAGCACCAGCTACTACTGTAGGTTGTGCGCTAACCTCGAATTTTTCTTCGAAAAGTTTTACTAACTCGTTTAATTCTTTAACTGTTAAGTTTTCAATAGTTTCTAAAATTTGTTCAAATGTACATGCCATAACTACTCCTCCTATTTTTATTTAGTTTTTATTCTTGTTCTTTTTTTTCAATTAATTTTTGAAGTCCCCATGCAAATTTTGCAACAGGAGCTTTCATCATAAATGCAACCATACCAAGTAATTCATCTTTAGTTGGAAGTTTACTTACTTCATCAACGTAAGCAGCGTCTTTAACTTCACCTTCTACTACCGCACCTTTAATTTTAAAACTGTCTTTAAAATCTTTTGCATGTTTTGTAATTATTTTAGCAAGAGTGATTTGGTCTTCACCCCATATAAAAATATTGTTTTCTTCAAAATCAGCTTCGATTCCATTATTTTTAAGAGCAATTCTAGCAAGTGTATTTTTTACTACTCTCGCTTTTCCTCCTGCTTCTCTAACAGCTTTTCTTAAAGCTTCTAAATCTTTTACCGTCTGACCTTTAAAATCAGCGTAAAAAATACTTACTTCATTGGTAAATTCTTTAGAAAGCTCTTCAACAATTTGTTGTTTTAATTCTTTTTTCATAAAGCTCCTTTCTCTTAGACTCGGCAGGAAATTAAGACTCTTAAAGTCTCCTGCTTTCTAAGTCACTTGGACTTAGGCATTTTGCCTATTTTATTTGTATTCCGCTAATTCGTTAACATCAAGCTTAACACTTGGACTCATAGTAAGACTAAGTGCCGCATTTTGGATATATCTTCCCTTAGCACTTGCTGGTTTCATTTTATTAATTTTTTCTATAAACGTGATTGCGTTTTCAAGTAATTGCTCAGGCGTAAAACTAGCTTTTCCTATTCCTACATGCATATTACCTTTTTTATCAACTCTAAAGTTTACTTGACCTGCTTTTGCATTTTTAACAGCAGTAGCAACATCTACAGTAACAGTACCAGTTTTTGGATTTGGCATAAGTCCTTTTGGACCAAGGATTTTACCAAATCTTCCGAGTTTACCCATCATATCAGGAGTTGCTATCAAAATATCAAAGTCAAGATTTCCATTTTGAATCATTTCAAGAATTTCATCTTCTCCTACTATATCAGCTCCTGCAGCTTTAGCTTCTTCAGCTTTGTCATCTTTTGCAAGAACAGCAACTTTTACTTCTTTTCCTGTTCCATGAGGTAAAACAACACTACCTCTAATCATTTGATCAGCATGCCTTGGGTCAACACCAAGTCTAAGTGCAAGTTCAACAGTTTCATCAAATTTTGCCGATTTTAATTCTTTTACTTTTTCAACAGCTTCTTTTAAAGAATATACGTCTTTATCTATTTTCTTTAAGAGCTCTTGATATCTTTTACCATGTTTTTTTGCCATTTTCACTCCTACGCAATTTTTTGCTTCCACTCAAGTGGTATTAATCTACTATTTCTATTCCCATACTTCTCGCACTTCCAGCAATAGTTTTCATTGCAACTTCAACATCATCAGTATTTAAATCTGGAAGTTTTTTCTCAGCTATTTCTCTAAGCTGAGCTTTTGTAATTTTTCCAACTTTTTCTTTAAGAGGATTTGAACTACCTTTTGTAATACCGGCAGCTTTTTTCAAAAAGTCAGTCGCTGGCGGTTGTTTAGTGATAAATGTAAAACTTCTATCACT
>JBDONV010000023.1:0-4625 GCA_039831165.1 Nautiliaceae bacterium
AACATTCGCAAGACTTGGTATTGTAACTACAAAAACGGGAGAGTATTCGAAAGAGCTTCTTAAACATTTCGGGATTATGGATTATTTTGAAGTATTAATAGGAAGAGAAGACGTTGAAAATCCAAAACCTCATCCCGAGCCTATACTAAAAGCTCTTTATAAAATGAAAGCTTCAAAAGAAGCCGCATGGATGATAGGAGACACTTGTCTTGATATGGTTAGTGCTAAAGAAGCTGGTATTAATTATATAGGTGTTAAATTTGAGTATGAAAATGAAGAAAATATGAAAAAATGCGCTGAAATTGTCAAATCCGATGTGTTAAAAGCAGTTGAATATATAAAGGGATTTTATGAAAGAAGAGAGTGAAAAGATAATTAAAAGTATCTTTTTATTTCCTTTTTTTTCTATAGTGATTATGTGGGCTATAGTAAGTATTATTTTTATGGTATTTTTTAATAAGCTTCAAAATGATTTGATTAAAGATAAAGAGGAAACTCTTTTAAACAATAAGAAAAAAATAGAAAAAATTATGGTGCTTTCTTTGAAAAGGGATATAGAGAATTATTCTAAGAGCGTTGAAAAAGAGACAAAAAAATTTATAAAAGAGAAGATATATGAAGCGGTAGGACTGATTGAAAGATATATAAAAGAGCATAAAAACGAGTCTAAAGAACATATAAAAAAAGATTTAATAACAATTTTGTCTGCTATAAGATGGGAAAACGGAAGAGGATATTATTTTGTATATGATCAAAACACCAAGATTTTAGACGTCCATCCTCTAAAAAGTTTTAAAGGAAAGTATGTAGGTGATTTTAAAGATATAAAAGGTAATAAGGTTTTAAAAATTTACGATGATATTGTTAAAAAAAACGGCGAAGGTTATGCTTTTATCTATTTTCCAACTCCAAACAATCCTTCAAAACCTCAAAAAAAAATAGTATTTATAAAATATATAAAAGAACTTAACTGGGTAATAGGAACGGGAGAATATCCAAAAATTGTAGAAAATAAAGTAAAAAAAGCTCTTTTAGATAGGATTTTAAACAAAAGATATGATAAAAACGGGTATTTTTGGGTTATAGATTCAAAAGGTAATATTTTGGCTCATCCTTTATTAAAAGATAAAATAGGGAAAAATTTAATAAACTTGGAAGCTAAAGGAATAAAAATAGTTAAACTTTTTATAGATACGGCTTTAAAACATCCGCAAGGCGATTTTGCCGTTTATTATTGGTATAAACCTGATGGAAAGCTTGATAAAAAGATAGCTTTTTTAACTTATTTTAAAAAATGGGACTGGATAATCGGGAGTGGATTTTATTTAAGCAATATTCAACCGGAAGTTTTAAAATTGAAATCTGAAATTTCTCAAAAGATAGAAAAACTTTTTATTATTATGATAGTGATATTAAGTATTTTTATGATTATGGTAATAACTTTTTCATTTTATCTCTCTTCTAGGCTTAAAAGTCTTTTTAGTGAATATACGGAAAACCTAGAAGAAAAGATAAAAAAATCGGTAAGAGAAATAAGACAAAAAGACGAAATTTTGCTTCATCAAAGCAAACTTGCCGCTATGGGAGAGATGCTAGGAGCCATAGCTCATCAATGGAGGCAGCCTTTAAACGCTCTTGCTATTAATATTCAAATGCTTGAGGATATGGTGGAGGATAATAAACTTGATAAAAAAAATGTAAAAGATTTTATTGAAAAAAATATGAAAACAATTCAGTTTATGAGTCATACTATTGACGATTTTAGAAATTTTTTTAGGAAAGATAAAGAAAAAATTACTTTTAGCGTAAAACGTGCAATACAAGAAGTAATATCTATGATGAAAGCTCAGTTAAAAGATAATAATATAGAGGTGGAAATAACAGGAGAAGATTTTGAAATAACCAGTTATAAAAGCGAATTTAAACAGGTGATTTTGAATCTTATTATTAATGCTAAAGACGCTATTTTATCTAAAAAAATAAAAAATGGAAAGATAACAATAGAAATTAAAAACAATATGATTTTTATAAGAGATAATGCGAGAGGTATTCCAGAAGGTCTTTTAAATAAAATTTTTGAGCCTTATTTTACTACTAAAGATAACGGTACGGGAATAGGGCTTTATATGAGTAAAATTATTATAGAAAAAAATATGGGAGGAAAGCTTAAAGTTAGAAATAGCAATAAGGGTGCGGAATTTATAATAGAGTTTTAAGAATATTACTAAAAGTAACATCAATTTAAAAAAACTCAAAAAAAGAATAAATAAGAGAAAAAATATGCTATATTAAGATTACTTTAAGTTAATTTTAGATAAAATATGCAAAAAAAGGATAAATATGCTACAAATAAGATGGCATTCTCGCGCGGGACAAGGTGCGGTTACTGGAGCAAAAGCATTGGCTGATGTTATGGCAAGGACTGGAAAATATGTTCAGGCCTATTCTGTATATGGAGCCGAGAAAAGAGGGGCGCCGATGACGGCGTATGATAAAATAGATGACAAGCCTATTTTAGACCATTCAAAATGGATGATACCGGATTATGTACTGGTAATAGACCCTTCATTGGTTTTTCAAGAAGAAATTGTAGACAATACTACTGATGATACTGTTTTTATTGTAACTTCTCATTTAAATAAAGAAGATTTACTTGCAATGGCAAAGCATCTTCAAGGCAAAAAAGTATATGTAATCGATGCTATTAAAATCTCTCAAGAAGAAATAGGAAGAGCTATTCCAAATACTCCTATGCTTGGAGCCTTTATGAAAATAAGTCAAATTATTCCGTTTGAGGATTTTTTGGTATCTATTGAAGACATTCTTTCGAAATTTCCTAAAAAAATTATCGAAGGTAACTTAAGAGCTATTAAACGTGCTTATGAAGAAGTAAAATAAGGAGAAATTATGGCAACACCAAAAGAAATGTTAACAACATGGGATAAAGTTCAGTTTGGAGCGGTTCTTCCGGCATTTGAAGACCCTGAACATAAAAAAAGAAGCAAATTTCATTCATATAACTATACAGTTGCTGATTGGAGAGTTGAAAAACCGGTGTTTAACAGAGAACTTTGCATAGATTGTGACTTTTGTTGGGTTTCATGTCCTGATAGTTGTTTTCTTGTAGAAGAAGTGGTTAATAAAAGAGGAAAAAAACAGGCTAAAATCGTAGGTATTAATTATAATCTTTGTAAAGGATGCGGAGTTTGCGTAGATGTTTGTCCTACGCCTATAAAATCTCTTTTAATGTTCCCTGAGTACGTTGATAATGAAGAAGCATTAAAACAATGGCCTAAAAAAGATTAAAGGAAAGAGTATGGCACAAAAATATGAATTAAAAAATAAAGAAGTATGGGATGGAAATACGGCGGCGGCTCACGCCTTAAGACAAGCTCAAGTTGATGTTGTAGCTGCTTATCCTATTACACCTTCAACTCCTATTGTTCAAACTTATGCTCAGTTTTTAGCTGACGGGTATGTAGATGGTGAATTTGTTATGGTTGAATCAGAACATTCGGCAATGAGTGCCTGTGTTGGTGCGGCTGCTGCTGGTGGAAGAGTGGCTACTGCTACTTCAAGCCAAGGTTATGCTTTAATGGTAGAAGTTTTATATCAAGCTAGTGGTATGAGACTTCCGATTGTTATGACTGTCGTAAACAGAGCTCTTGCATCTCCTCTAAATATCCACGGAGACCACGCGGACCTTTATTTAGGACGTGATGCTGGATGGATTCATTTAATAGCGAATAATCCTCAAGAAGCTTATGATATGACTGTTTGCGCTTTTAAAATAGCGGAAGACGAAAGAGTAAGACTACCAGTTACAACAAATCAAGATGGATTTTTAGTTTCTCATACCGCTCAAGTGGTAGAACCTTTACAAGATGAAGAAGCATATAGTTTTATAGGTGAATACAAAGCTTTAAATCCTATGCTTGATACAAAAAAACCGGTAACATACGGAGCTCAAACAGAAGAAGAGTGGCATTTTGAACATAAAGCCAATCAACATAAAGCTTTAATGGATTCTCCTGAGGTTATTAAAGAAGTATTCAATAAATTTGCCGAGTTAACAGGAAGAAATTATAATTTGGTAGAGACTTATAAACTTGACGATGCTGACATTGCACTTGTTTTGATGGGAAGCGCGTATGAAACGGCAATGTTGGCGGTTGATAAGGCGAGAGAGGAAGGAATTAAAGTAGGTCTATTAATGCCGCGTGTTTTCAGACCGTTTCCTTATAACGAAGTTGCCGAAAAACTGAAAAACGTAAAAGCTATAGCGGCTCTTGATAGAAGTGCTCCAATGGGAGCTATGGGAGCTCTTTATAATGAAGTGGCAGGTGCCCTTGCTGCAAACGGACAAAATGCCATTATGACAAATTACATTTATGGTCTTGGAGGTAGAGATACTACCATTGAACATATTTTAGAAGTGATTAAAGAGACAAATGAAAATGCTAAAGCTGGAAAAAGAGTTACCGACTTGCAAGGTTTTATTAACCTTAGAGGTCCAAAACTTTCATTTAATTAAGGAGTTTTTATGAAAAAGATTACAAACTTAAAAGAATTTGCCTGTACTCCTGATAGATTTCAAGGGGGGCACAGATTATGTCCCGGATGCG
>JBDONV010000212.1:0-4620 GCA_039831165.1 Nautiliaceae bacterium
TTTTATGCTATAATAGTTTCCAAAAAAAAGGAAAAGAGATGGCAAGAGATATTGAAAATATGATTTTAAGCTTTGGAGAAATTCAACAACCTCATGAATGTGTAACTATTGCATATGCGGGAGTTAGAGTGGAGAGTGAAAAACTTTATAACGGTGTATATCCGACAGATGGTATGAAGGAAGTTATAATTTATTTGCAACAACAGGCTCAAGAGCTTGAGGCTGATGGAGTAAAAAACATAGACGTAAAAGTGGTTACGACAAAAGATAAAGATGGAAACGAAGTAGTCGACTTTTTAGGACAGGGAACTATAATTAAATTAATTTAAAGGATAATTTTGATATCCTTTTTTGATTCTTTGTTAAATAATGGGGTCTGAGGATAGTGTTTTTTAAAAAATGGTGCCTCGGGACGGAATCGAACCGCCGACACAGGGATTTTCAGTCCCTTGCTCTACCGACTGAGCTACCGAGGCTAAGTGGTGGACCCGGCAGGACTCGAACCTGCGACCAACCGGTTATGAGCCGGTTGCTCTAACCAACTGAGCTACGGGTCCTTGTGGGTTGAAATTATATAAACTTTTAAAAAAAAAAGCAAGGGTTTTTTTAAGAATTTTGCAAAGGTACGTGAGGTTCTGCGTATTTTTGTTTTGCAGGTACTTGAATTATTTCGTATTCCCAAGGTTTTAGAGAGTTTGGGATAACAACAGCTGTTAATTTATTGCCATAAACGCATCCCGTGTCTATTCCGAGTGCGAATCTGTTTTTTTTGACTTCCAAAAAAGGGTTGTGACCGTAAACAACAAAACCTTCGTGTCCTTTATATGTATCCGCCCAGTATCTTGCGTTTGGATAATTATGGTCAAGAGGTAAAAATTTATCATTTTCGTCAACTTCTCTTAGAAAAAGGAGCAAAGTCATAATATTCAAAGGAGGGTTATTTAGTCTTATTCTGTTTGTAATTCCAGCATGTACGACTGTTAGGTGGTTTAATTTCAAAAAAAAAGGCATACTTTCTATAAAATCGAAATCTTCCTGTTTTAACTGAGGATATACTTTTTGCTGGTCTTCATCAAGCTGGACTTTTCTTCCCCAATATTTTCTTATATGTTTGTATTCGTGATTTCCCATAATGGTAAAAATTTTATTTTTTTTAGCGTAACGCAGAGCTTCTACAGGATATGGGCCTTTGTCTAAGATATCTCCTACGCTTATTTCCCATGAATTTTTAGGAACAAGACGTCTTAATTCTTCCCATTCTTCAAGACATCCGTGGACATCTCCATAGATAACGTATCGCATAATTTTTCCTTTGCCGCGTAACCTCTGACTTTTGGAGGGATTTTGTTTATTCTGAAAAATTCTTTCTGTTTTTTGGATAAAGGAATTTTAACATAAGGGGATAAATAAATTTTATTTTCATTTGAATCTACGGCTATTTTGCCCTGGACTACGCAGTTAAAATCAGTTCTTAAAATTTCGTCTTTTTGAGATTTTGTGGCTAAAACTCCCAGTCTTTTTAAGATTAAATCCACTTTTTTTATATCTTTTTGGGGAGTTGATTTTTCAAAGAAATAGAGTTTTTTTATTTTTTTCCAATTATAATCCACTAAGAGTTTTTTATCTTCTTCTAAAAACTCGAAACTTTTTTTAACTCCTTTTTCAAACATTTCAATAAATTTATTCGAAAACTCGTGTCTTATAAAATTCCTTTTATATTTTTTATCAAAATTGCTTTCGTCTATAAAATAATTAATGTTATGTTTATGTAAAAAGTCTATAATTTCTTTACGGGATATATTATAAAAAGGTCTATATATTCTATAAAATTCTCTCTCCTCCCATTTTTCCATTCCTATAAGTTCTTTAAGACCAGCGCCTTTGCTTAGTTGCATCAAAAACCACTCAAATCTGTCGTTTAGCTGATGCGCTAAAATAAGGGTATCATATCCGTGTTTTTTTATAATTTCTTCAAAAAATCCGTACCTGCAATCCCTTGCTTTTTTTTCGCTGAATTTATCAAGTATGCAATCTTTAATAAAGATTTTTTTATTATATTTTTTAGCCAGTGTCTTGGCGTATTCCACTTCGGCATCGCTTGTTTCACGGGTGTGGTAATTTACGATTGCCAAATCAAAAGGAATATTTTTTTCAAGTAACCAAAAAAAAAGAGCGCTTGAATCAACCCCTCCCGAAAAACCGAAAAGATTTTTAGCCAATGATTTTTCCTATAAGCTGGTCTTTTGCAAGTTCGGTTATTTTTACTTTATAAAGATTTCCAACTTCTAAATTTTCAATATCGCTTTCGTTTATTAAAATATCTCCATCCACTTCCGGAGTCCAAAGTTTTGGGCGCATTGAATAAAAAAGCCCGTCATCCGTTAGTCCGTCCATGTAACATTCGCAGGTTTTATCAAGATATTTTTTAAGCGATTCTTCAGTTGTTTTTTGGACTGTTTTTTCCATCTCTTTTACCCTTGCCTCTATAACGGCATCGGGAAGTTTGTCTTTTCTTTTAAAAGCGGCGGTGTCTTCTTCGTCCGAATAGGCGAATACGTTAACCCTGTCGAATTTATATTCTTCTAAAAATTTCCTAAGCTCTTCAAAATCTTCATGAGTTTCTCCCGGATGACCTACAATTACGGAAGTTCTTACAAAACTGAAATCTTTTTTCATTTCATTTAAAAGTTTTTTTAATTTTTCTACGCTTCCTCCGCGGCGCATAATTTTTAGCATTCTTGGAGTAATGTGCTGTATTGGTATGTCAAAATAGTTTTGAACGTTTTTTGATTGGAATATTTTTTTGATAAGTCTTTTGGTTGTTGTTGCCGGATACAGATATAAAATCCTGACAGTAATTTCGTCGATTTTATCTATTTCATCAATTAATCTCTCAAGCCCGTTCCTGATACCATAATCTCTAAGGTATGAACTGCTGTCCTGAGACGCAAGGGAAAAATCTTTGAAGCCTTTATCTTTTAAGCGTTTGATTTCTTCTATTATTTCTTCAACGGGTCTTGATTGAAGTCTTCCTTTAAAATTCGGAATAGCGCAAAAAGCGCACTTTTGATTGCATCCTTCGCTGAGTTTTACATATGCGTGATACGGGCTTCCGGTAATTATTCTCTCATCGTTGTGAATAAGATAAACCCTTGGGGTAAAATACTTTTTTTTACCCGATTTTATAACTTTGTCTATGTTTCCAAAGTCCCCAACCCCCGTCCAGATATCAACCTCGGGTATTTCTTCTGGCAGGATGTTTTTGTATCTTTCGCTGAGACATCCTGTAACTACTATTTTAGCGTTTTCTTTTTTTTCGTTTGCTAGTTCTAAAATCGTATCTATTGATTCTTCTTTGGCCGGATTTATAAATCCGCATGTGTTTACTATAATTAAATCCGCTTCGTTTGGATTATTTGTTATGGTATATTCGTTTTTTAGTTTTCCAAGCATCACTTCGCTGTCTATAAGATTTTTTACGCATCCAAGAGAGGCTAAATAGAGTTTTTTCATATCAATGTCCTATAAACATTTTGGCAAATGCTAATATAGCTCCTATGATTATAGAAGTTTGAGCTATAAACATTCCGACTATCCATTTAATAGTCGTAACTTTTGACGTTTCGATTTCTTTGGTGAGTTTGACGTCAAGTTCTTTAATTTCCCTTGAAAGTTTAACATCGAGTTCTTTAATTTCTTTTGAGAGCTTATTGTCAAGCTCTTTTATTTCTTTTCTGGTGTTTTCAATCTCTTTAGTGAGTTTGACGTCGAGTTCTTTTATTTCTTTTGAAAGTTTGACGTCGAGTTCTTTTATTTCTTTTCTGGTGTTTTCAATCTCTTTTGTAAGCTTGGCGTCGAGTTCTTTTATTTCTTTGCGTGTATTTTCTATTTCTTTTATGAGTTTTAGCTCCGTTTCTTTTACGTCGCTTTTTGTTGCATGGTATTTAAGCTCAGGGTATTCGCTGTTTATGCCCTCTATAAATTCGGATACTATTTCGCTTTTTTCGTCTTCTGTCAGTTTGTCGTTGCTAAGTATTGCTTTGATTATATTTTTAGGGTTTGGAGACATTGATTGCCTTTTTTATGTATTATATCAAATTGTGTTATAATAAACGATATTTTTTAATTAAAAGTTAAACGGAGAGTTTATGAATAGGCTTGGTTTGATAATAGGTCTTTTAGCGGGGCTTTACGGACTTTATAAAATAGATTATATTTTATATGAAGGACTTAATTATTTTGGTAAATACGTCTTTTTTACTTTTTTTAATTTATTTGTGATTTACCTTTTTTGGTTTTTTTATAAAAGATTTAATGGGATTTTACAAATTATAATGCCGTTGCTTTGGGGAGTTGTTATATTGTTGGTAGGGTTTAAAATTGCGTAGAGTAAAAATTTATTTATTCATTTTAATATCTGTTTTATTTTGGGGATGTGGTGGTGCTGATATAGTTATGGATTATCATATGGACGAGTGTAAATTGGATGCCGATAATAAAGTCGTCAAAGATTACAGCGATGTAGGCAATGATGCAACAGCAAAACATGGGCCTAATAATACTGACGGATTGTATGCAATCGCACATCCCGGGACAAATGAAGTTGTATGCGGGAGTCTT
>JBDONV010000157.1:0-4590 GCA_039831165.1 Nautiliaceae bacterium
CAGAAGATGAGGTAAGAGAAGCAAAATGTGTAACAAAAGTATGTGTTGATGATAAAAAAGATTTGGAAATGGCATGGAAAATAGCGGCACTTACCAAATCAAACTGCGTGGCGTTTGTAAAAGATAGCCAGCTTGTAGCAATCGGTATGGGAATGACAAGCCGTGTGGATGCCACAAGATGTGCGGTTGAAAAAGCTAAAAGCTTGGGACTTGATATTAGAGGTGCAAGCATGGCAAGCGAAGCGTTTTTCCCATTTAGAGACAGCGTAGATTACGCGGCGGAAGTAGGAGTAAAAGCTATTATTCAACCGGGTGGCAGCATCAGAGATGATGAGGTTATTGAGGCGGCTGACGAAGCCGGGATTGCTATGTATTTTACAGGGAAGCGACACTTCTTGCACTAAAAATAAGCCCTTTAGGGGCGAGGAGAAATTATGAAAAAAGAGGTTTTAATATTAGGGCTTGTCAGTTTTTTTACGGATATGGCAAGTTCTATGATTACTACTACTTTTCCTCTTTTTTTAGTTTATGTTTTAAAAAACGGTGTTGATAAGCTTGGAATTGTAATAGGAATAGCCACTTTCGTTTCTTATTTTTTCCGGGTGATTTTCGGATACATAAGTGACAGATACGGTGTCAGAAAACCTTTGGCTGTAAGCGGATATATTATTTCGGCAATTTCCAAGCCTCTGTTTTATTTTGCTACTTCCTGGCAGCATATAGCAATTTTCAGAAGTCTTGACAGATTTGCAAAAGCTATGAGGAGTGCTCCAAAAGACGCTCTTTTAAGTGCTTACGGAAAAGAAAAAGGTAAAATTTTCGGATTTCATAAAATGCTTGATGTTGCGGGTGAAATGAGCGGAGCCTTGATTGTGTTTTTGATGTTTTATTTTTATTCTCCGAGTGAAAATACTTTTAGAAATATTTTTTTATTGACTTTTTTTCCGGGAGCGGCAGCGATAATTTTAAGTTTTTTTATAAAAGATGTAAAAAATAAAAAAGAGTATAAATTCAATTTAAAAAAAGATTATGAATTTATAAAAAAGCTTGTTATATTAAATATTGTCCTTTTATTTGTTGTAAGTGAGAGCTTTTTTATTGTTAAAGCTAAAGAAAATATTGATTATATGTATATACCTCTTTTTGTAATTTTGCTTAATTTTACCCAGACTGTTTTTAGTTATCCGTTCGGATTAGTGATAGAAAAATTGCATGAAAAATTTTATTATTTTCTGGCAGTATTTCATATATTAGCCGTTTTAGCGCTTTATTTTGATTTTTTGATTTTGGCTTTTATCTTTGAAGGGCTTTTTTTGGTCGGATTTTTTAATTTTTTCAGGATTCTTATTTCAAAAAACGCTTATAATACCGCTACTGTTTATGGAATTTTTTATTTTTTAGTTGCCGTACTTGGAGGAATAGGAAGTATTATTATAGGATTTATTTGGAAAAAATTAGGATTTGATTATGCCGTTATTTTTTCTCTTTTAGGAATTGTTGTAAGTTTAATAATATGGAGGATATATGTTAGAGCCGATAATTAATCATCAAAAAGAGATAAAAGAAATTTTTAAAAAGATGGAATTTTTAAGAGACAATTTTGACTTTGGGAACAGTAAAGTTTTTTTAGAAGAGATTAAAGATTTGGCTAAAGAAATGAAAAAAGAGCTTGAATATCATTTTAATCTCCAGATATATTCGGTGAGAGAACATGAAAAAGCTAAAAAATTTGTTATGGAAAATCTCCTGGTTAGGGATATGCTTTTTAGGATGCTTGATTTTATAATTTTAAAAGCGGATGAAAATTCCGTTGACGCTTTTATAAAATTTGACGATTTTGAAGAAATATTAAAAGCTTATCTAAAGAAAGAAAAAGGGCTTTTTATTCAAAATCTAAAAAGTTCTTTAAACGAAGATGAAATTGAAGAGATTGAAAGTAAGCTTAAATCTCTGCTTTAAGCCGTATTTTTGATAAAATAAAAAAAAAGAGGGCGTATGAAAATAGAGGTAAAAGATATAAAAGATTTACAAAAAGTCATCGAATGTATTAAAAAAAGTGGTAAAAAGATAATAATTTTAAGCGGTACTCTTGGCAGTGGTAAAACTACTCTTGTAAAAGAGTTTGCGAAGTCATTGAGGTTAAGTGAGGATGTTACTTCTCCTACTTTTGCTATTCAAAACATCTACGGCGGAAAAATTTATCATTATGACCTTTATAATAAAGGAGCAGATGAATTTTTGGTCCTTGGAATGTTGGAAGAACTTGAAAAGGAAGGATATCATTTTATAGAGTGGGGGGAGGATTTAGAGGATATTCTAAAAACATACGGATTTGATTATTTAAAAATCAATATTACTCTTAATAAAAACAAAAGGCTGTTTGAATGTCAAAATTAGAAGCTAAAAACCTTAAAAAATCTTTTAAAAAAAACCTTATTATAAAAGGAATAAGTTTATATATAAATACAGGAGAAATTGTTGGGCTTTTAGGTCCCAACGGGGCTGGAAAAACAACCACTTTTTATCTTATATGCGGTCTTTTGACTCCTGATGAGGGGAGAGTTTTTCTTGATAAAAATAATATTACCAAAAAACCTCTTTATAAAAAAGCGAGAATGGGGATAGGGTATCTGCCTCAGGAAAGTTCGATTTTTAGGGATTTAAGCGTTGAAGATAATCTTTATATAGTCGCTGAGGAGTATTATTCTTCAAAAGAAGCTGAAGAGCTTGTCGAAGAACTGCTTGAAAAGTTTAATATAGAGCCTATTAGAAGAAGGAAAGGAATAAATTTAAGTGGGGGTGAAAGAAGAAGGGTTGAAATAGCAAGAGCGCTTGTGCCAAAGCCAAAATTTTTATTTTTGGACGAGCCTTTTGCAGGAGTGGACCCGGTAAACGTAAATGATATTAAAAATCTCATAGCCCTTTTAAAAAAAGAAAAAATAGGAGTTGTTATAACGGACCATAACGTAAGGGAAACTCTTTCTATATGCGATAGGGCGTATGTTTTAAAAGATGGGGAGATTTTAACGCAAGGAGATGCTAATCATATCGTAAATCATAAGGATGTTAAAAAATATTATCTAGGAGAAGATTTTAAATTATGAAGTTAAAACAAAAAAACGTAAACAAACTTTCTACGAAACTTATAAATTTTTTGCCTTTTTTAAAAGCAGGGGTTGATGAACTTTATGAAGAAGTGGAGAATATTTCTAAAGAAAATCCTTTTTTAGAAGTTAAAAACAAAAAATTTATTACATTTGGAAATTTAAAAAACGCCATAACCGATAAGATAGAAGCTCTCACTGTTTCTAAAAAAACTTTTTTTGAAGAACTTACGGAACAAATTGAGACATCCAATCTTTTTCCTACGGCCGTTTCAAAAAAAATAGCATGGAAAATAGTGGAGAATATAAATTCGCAGGGATATTTTGAAGGTGATGAAGAAGAAATAGCTAAAGAAATAGGTTGTAGAAAAGAAAAAGTCTCTAGTGTAAGGGAGAGGTTTATGTATTTAAACCCGGCAGGGGTAGGGGCTAAGGATTTAAAAGAATGTTTTTTGTTTCAGCTTTATAATATGGATTATTTAGATGAAAAGCTTTTTTCTCTTGTTAAAAAAATGGTTTTGAATTTAGAGAGGCTTGAAGAATTTACCCAAGAGAAAGATTATAAAGAAGCGCTTAATATAATAAAAAATTTCAAAATAAATCCCGCTGAAGAGTTTGGGGCTGTTGAAGAGATTATTCCTGAAATTATTATTTATAAAGAGGACGGGGACCTTAAAATAAAAATAAACGATGAGTTTTATCCTGAAATTTCTATAAAAGAGAGCGGAGATGATAAGTATTCAAAAGAGAAATTTAAAGAAGCCAGGAGTGTGGTAGATGCTCTTGAAATGAGGAAAGCTACGCTAAAAAAAATAGCCCTTATGATAGTTGAGCTTCAATATGACTTTTTTAAGGGCGGAGTGATAAAACCTATGAAAATAAAAGATTTAGCTCAGGAACTTGATTTTGCTTCTTCTACCATAAGTAGGGCAATTTCCAATAAATATCTTTTGTGCGACAGAGGAATAATTTCTTTAAAAAGTTTTTTTTCAACTGCCCTGGATGAGGAAATTTCAGCTAATCAGATAAAAGAGGAAATAAAGGAAATTATAAAAAAAGAATCTAAAACCAAGCCTTTAAGCGATGATAAAATTTGTGCCATTGTTAATGATAAATATAATTTAAATTTAGTAAGAAGGACTATTACCAAATATAGAGAAGCATTACGTATTCCAAGCAGCAGAGAAAGAAAAAAAATATATAATCTAGGCGGAGAAGTCGTTTAAGTTCTTATTATGAGACTTTGAGGCAAGTTAAATTTTTTAATAATTTCCTCTTCTTTTGCTCTCATTTCACCGTTATCAATTTCATGGTCGTAACCTAATAGATGCAAAAGTCCGTGTATAAAAAGGAGTTTTATTTCATTTTCTATGCTGTGACCGAACTCCTTTGCTCCTTTTTTTGCAGTATCTATGGATATAACGATACTTCCAAGGGGCATTCCCGGAATATTTTCTAAAGGAAAACTAAGTACGTCGGTTGGTTT
>JBDONV010000164.1:0-14055 GCA_039831165.1 Nautiliaceae bacterium
CGGCCATCTCTTTTACCCACTCGGCTTTTACGCCTCTTTTGCCTTTTCCCTCTTTGGCGAGTTTTAAAATCTCTTCATCACTCATTCCTCTTCTTCTGGCAGGAGTCGGTTTTTTTGTTCTTTTTTCCTGTAAATACTTTAAATCGTCAATTTTTTTTATAATTTTTTCTACTTCTTTATATCTTTTATCACGCCTTATTTTTACATCCAAAGAGTATTTCATAAGTGAACTTTCTATTTTTGCCGGATGTCCTATTCTTACGATATTATAATCTTTTAGTTTTTCCATAATATTATCTACCGCTACATTACTGTCCGCACTAACTAATATCTTCTTTTTAAGTTCGATATGCTTTTTTATAACTTCGGCAAGTGTGGTAGTTTTACCGGTCCCCGGAGGGCCATGAATTAGAAAAGTTTCTGAATTTATGCTGAATTTAAAAGCCCTATTTTGAGATTCGTTTAAATTTTCGCTAAAAACGTCCACCTCTTCTATCTGAGGTTTTTTATGACCAAGCAAAATTTCATTATCAAATCTGCTTTCTTTATTTTTTATACTCTCTAATGCCTTTAACATTCTTTTAAAAGTAATATCATTTACGTATAAATCAACCCTATATAGTTTACTTCTGAAAATAGGCTCTTTTGAATAAACTTCTATAAAATTTTTGCCAATGGCACTGACAGTAGCTTCTTGAGCCAATTTTAAAGGCTCACCTTTACTAACTAATACGATATCTCCTACTTTTATCTGATGTTCGGGCATATTGTTTCTGTTGAATCTGTATATTTTAAAATCTAAAAATTCCCCTATAAATCTCATTCTAAGCCCTAAAACGGCTCTTCCTCTTTTTTGCCTCTCAGCCCCGCTTAAACGTTTAATCTCTTCAATATGAAATTCCATTTCAGCTTTTCTCTCTTTTTCGATAAGGTCGGCAAAATATTCATAATATTCATTTTCATCTTTAAATTTATATTTAATCATTACTCCTCCTAAATTCTTACACTTGATATTAAGACTATAAACGCTAATAAATTTATACCATAAAAAGCCCATTTTTGCTTTATTGCCAATACTGAAAGCAATATAAAACAAATTAAGAACCAAATTGAAATCTTAACATAATAATATTTCTCTCCTAAAGCAAAATATTTTAAAATAATTTCATCAAAAACACCGCCCATACCAAAAAAATGTAAAACAACTTCCAAAGGATAAAAAACAGAAAATAAAATATTAACAACAGGCGATAAAAGCTGATAATTGCTCATATATCCAAAAAAATAGTGCCCCCATACAAACATAACAAAAAACATATAAAAATTTAGCAAAATAGAATTATAAAAATTTGCCTTAAAATAATTAAAAAAAAGATAAATATAAAATACTCCGGCCATACTAAGCAAAAATCCTATACCAAAAATTTTATTAACAAACAAAAAAAGAGAAAGACATCCCGTAATAATTAATGCTTTTACAGAAAACAAATTTCCAAAACTTACCGCAACCAAAAACAGTACACTTTCTAAAACAAAGGCCCTTATAAGAGAAGAAGGAAAACCTACCGCCCAAAGATACAAAAATTCCATAATCAAAACTATAAAACCTATATCAATCCATTTGTTTCTATAAGGGAAAAATTTATGTACCTTTTTATAAAAAAAATTTAATATTAAAAATAAAAAAAAAGATATAACCCCTAAATGAAGCCCGCTTAAAGCCATAAGATGAGAAATTCCAAGAGCACCTAGTTTCTTCCGGGTTTCGTAATTCATAGATTCGCCTAAAAAAAGAGCTTTAAAAAGATTTATAATTTCTTCGTTTTTATGCTGCGACTCAATATACTTTTCAACTTTAAAAACTTCTAAAAGCCTCAAATTATAACTAACCGCATAAAAAGAGGTCAGATATCCCCAAAAAGTTATTTTATTGGTGAATATATTAACTTTTACATTCTCATTTAAAAGATTTTTAATATTATCCTTGGTCGTAATATAAAAAGTCACTTCCCTGTTTTTTAGTTTTAAAACCCAATAATCTTTTTTTAAATATTGATTTACTACTTTTGCTTCAACTGTTTTTATAAAAGGATATGAAAAAGAGAGGTAATTTAAAAAAAGCAGTTGCATTCTTAAAAGAATAAATAAAAAAGCGGTTATAGCCCAGTATTTTTTCATATACTAGGCATATCTATCTGAGCCGTTGTAGGTTCTACTTCATAAACCGGTTCAATTTTATCAGTAAATAGAGTATATTTTTTATGAAATAACATCTCCACAGTCCCTGTTGGACCGTTTCTTTGTTTTCCTATAATAATTTCAGCGTCTTCAACCTCTTTTTCCTGAAAATTAATTTCTAAAGCTTTTCCTTTTTCCAAAGCTTCTTTTTGTTTTTGCTTTGCTTCCATAGCTTTATAAACATCATCCCTATAGATAAACATAATAATATCTGCATCCTGTTCAATTGCCCCGGATTCCCTAAGGTCACTGAGCATTGGTCTTTTATTTGGTCTGCTCTCAAGAGAACGATTAAGCTGAGAAAGAGCGATTATGGGAATTTGAAGTTCCCTTGCTAGAAGTTTTAAACTCCTGCTAATTTCCGCAATAGCCAAATGCCTCTCTCTTTGGTCAGATGAGATAAGCTGAAGATAATCTATAATCGCTAACGATAAATCAGGATTTTGGGCTTTTAACTTTCTTAATTTTGCCCTTATCGTATGAATATTTACGTTTCCCTCATCATCCACAAAAAGAGGTCTAGCAGATAAATCATCCGCAACTGCTGAGAGTTTACTCCACTCTTCATCGTTTAGATTACCTCTTCTAATATCTTGAAGCGGTATTTTCCCCGCAGCACTCATCATCCTAAGCATTAACTGCTCCGCTGGCATTTCTAAAGAAAAAATAGCAACTCCTTTATTCTGTTTTATAACATTAAGGGCTATGTTTAAGGCAAACGCCGTTTTACCCATAGAAGGTCTTGCCGCAATAATTATCAAATCCCCCTCTCCAAAACCGCTGGTCATTCTATTAAGTTCTATAAACCCTGTATCAAGACCTGTTACAATTTTATTTTTTTTTGCCGCTTGTTTTTTAATAAAATCAAGAGTGTCATTTATAATTTTTGTTGAAGACTTAAAATCACCCGCCAGATTAGAAGTAGCTATAGAAAAAAGTTTCCCCTGAATTTCTTCAACTTCTTCAATTGCACGTTTATCCTCTTCTAAAACTATTTTTTTAATTTCGTTGGAGAGGTGAATAAGCTCTCTTTTTGTAGCCAAATCTTTTATCTCTTTTGCATACGCTTCAACCGCTTCTACAGGAGCAGTTCCTAAAATTTCTAAAAAAAGCTCTTCGTCGTATTTCCCTTTTTTCTTTAATTCATCCCTTAAAAAAATTTCGTCAATAGGAAGGTCTTTTTTATAAAGTTCCTCCATTGTTTCAAAAACATATTGATGAAAAGGAAGGTAAAAATCACTCGGTTTTAAAATAGCAGCCACATCTTCATATATTTTTCCATCAAATAAAATAGCGCTTAAAATACCTCTTTCTATATCAAGATTAAAAAGATTCAATTACTTATCCTTTAATATATGTTCATGTATAGCTTTTAAAACATCCCTGATATCTTGGGATTCCATAATAGTTTTTAACTTAGATTTTTTAAACCTGGAAAGAGACCTTATTATCTGTTTAATCTCTTCATCACTTTTTGCCTCTTTTATTTTTTCAACAGTTTCCCTGCCAAGCACTTTTTCAAGTTTTTCTTTCGTGACTTTACTGGGTTTTAATATCAAAAACATAAATATAAAAGCCATAGAAGCTATTGAAAGACCTACGATATAAATAAGAGTGGTAGCACTCATAAATCTCCTTTTTTATAAATTATACCAAATTACTCCGCTATTTTTTTTATTTCCTCTAAAAACTTATCTAAAAGCTCATTTTCTTTATATTTGCCTATTATTTCCCCTTTTTTGAGTATAAGTCCGTATCCTTTTCCACAAGCTATCGCCAAATCAGCTTCTTTGGCTTCCCCTATGGCATTTACCACACATCCCATAACAGATAAATTTAAAGGTTTTTTAATATCTTTAACGGCTTCTTCCACAGCTTCTACAATTGGCGGCAAATCAACTTCTATTCTACCACACGTTGGACAAGATATTATATTAACTCCTTTTTTTAATCCTAAATCCTGTAAAATAGCCTTCCCTACTCTTATTTCTTCTTCAAGTTCACCTGTTATCGAAACCCTTAAAGTATCTCCTATACCGTCTAAAAGCAAAGCCCCAAAAGCTGCCGCTGATTTTATAGTAGCGTGAAATTTAGTTCCGGCTTCCGTAACCCCCAAATGAAAAGGATACTCTACAAGGGGTCTTAACATTCTATAAGCTTCCACTGTTCTGATGACATCACTGGCTTTAAGAGATACTTTTATATCCCTAAAATCCAAATCTTCAAGAAATTTAATATGCCAAAGAGCCGACTCAACCATAGCTTTTGGTGTTTGTCCGTATCTGTTTTCAAGATGTTCTTCCAAACTTCCGGCATTTACTCCAATTCTTATCGGAATTGAGCGTTCTTTACATACTTTTACTATTTCTCTTACTCTGTCCTTACCGCCAATATTACCCGGATTTATCCTAAGCCCATCTACCACCTCAGCGGCTTTAAGTCCAAGTCGATAATTAAAATGAATATCGGCAATTATAGGCAGCAAAGACTTTTTTTTAATTATTTTTAAAGCATCTGCGTCTTCTTCATCCAAAACTGCCACTCTTACAATATCCGCTCCAGCAAAATAGAGTCTGTTTATCTGCTCAAGCGTTGAACTTACATCTTTTGTCTTGGAAAATGTCATAGACTGAACAGAGATTGGAGCGTCTCCTCCAATTTCTACATGTCCGACTTTTATTTTTTTTGTAGGATATCTTTTAATCATTGTATTCCTTTACAAAATGGTAAATATATTCAATATTTCCTTCTTTTCCTTTTACACTGGATTCTTCGCTTCTTTTTAATTTCCAGCCTAGTTTACGTGTTTCTTTTTCAAAATTTTCACGAGCTCTTTTTATGGCTTCCGTGTCCGTTACCACACCTTTTTTATCTCTTTTTACATCTTTTCCGACCTCAAACTGGGGTTTAAAAAGTAAAATAATATCTCTTTTTGAAAGTTTATCTATTTTATTTATTATTTTTAATAAAGAAATAAAACTTACATCACTCACTACAATATCAAATTTTTCCGGATAATCAAAATCCCTTATATCGGTATTTTCATAACTTTCCACTTTTGAATGATTTTTAATTTTAGGATTAAGCTGATTTGAACCGACATCCACGCATACAACTTTTTTTGCTCCCTTTTCTAAAGAGACCTCACTAAATCCACCTGTTGAACTCCCTACATCCAAAACAGTTTTCCCTCTAAAATCTATATTATATTTTTCTAAATAATTTTTTAATTTCCAAGCGGCTCTACTCACATAAATATTTTTTTCCAAAATCTCAATTTTATCCTCTAAACTAACTTTATATGAAGGCTTTGTTATAAGTTTTCCATTTACCTTAACTTTTGATTTTTTTATCTGTTCTTTTGCTTTATTACGAGAATCGAGCAAACCTCTATTTACAATTGCTTCATCAAGTCTCAATTTTAGCCTTTTTTAAATAAATTTTATCAAACTTTATTCACATATTCACATATTTTGCTATAATAAAACGATTAAATCAAAAGGAGAAAAAATGGGATTTAGCGGATTTATGGCTATCGCTTTATGTGTTATAGCAACAGGTGCTATTCTTTATCTTGCAATAGATGCTACTAAAAAATCTCCTCTAAGCAATTAAATCTTTAAGAGATTGTTGAGGGGATTTCCCCTCATATAAAATTTTATAAACTTCAACAGCAATAGGGGTATAGATATTATTTTTATGAGAAATATTAAATATAGCTTTTGTCGTATAAACGCCTTCTGCAACTTCTCCAAGTTCTGTTAAAATATCATCAAGCATTTTCCCTTTTGCAAGATTAAGTCCAACTCTATAGTTTCTGCTCATAGTGGAATTTGCCGTCAAAAACAAATCACCAGCTCCCGCAACACCTAAAAAGGTATCCTTTTTAGCCCCGAAATACTCTCCAAATCTATCCATTTCCACTAATCCCCTGGCTATAAGGGCCGCTTTTGCATTATTTCCCAAATTCAACCCTTCACATATTCCAGCCGCTATCGCTATTACATTTTTATAAGCCCCAGCAATTTCCACACCTTCAACATCGTCATCCGTATATATCTTTATAAAATCTGGAAAAAATTCTCCAAAACGCTTTGCAAGCTTCAAATTTTTAGACGCTATAACAAGCGCCGTAGGTTTATTTTCTTTTACTTCTTTTGCAAAAGAAGGTCCTGATAGAAAAGCCAAGTTTTTTTTATCCACATATTCTTCAAAAATTTCATTTAAAAATTTATAGGTAGTATTATCTATACCTTTACTGGCTACAAGAATCTTTTTATCTTTTATTCTGTCTCCCCATTTTTTTAAAAACTCACTTACAGACTGGGCTGCTATAACTATAATCAAATATTCGTTTTTTAAAGCTTCTTCAAGATTTACAAAATTTTTTATATTTCTTTTTTTTCTAGAAGTGATAACGGCCTTAACTTTCTGAGAAATTGCATGAAAAATAGCGCTCCCCCAGGCTCCCGCACCTATTACGCTAACCATTAACCCTCCTTATCGTCTCCAAATCCATTTTAAATCTTTCTATTTCATCTTTATCTCCAACTACTATTAGAATATCCCCTTTATCTATTTTATGATTTATTCCCTTTGTTACAAACTGAACCTCTTCACTCATTTCTTTATCAACAATCGCCACAATAAGAATATTGTAATTAGAAGAAAGTTCTTTATAAACATCTTTCATATGTTTCCCGTCTAAAAAAGAGTTCTCAGGTATCTCTATTTCCGCAAAAGAGAGTTTATTGTCTTCAAATATGATTTCTTCTATTACCCTAAGAGTTAAAGGCTTTTTTAAAATAGTCATAATTCTATTGGCAGTAACTTCATAAGGATTAATAGTTTTATCAACACCGGCCAGTTTATATTTATATTCGTTATCTTTATTTGAAACTTTAGCTATAACTTTTTTTAAAGGATAAATGTCTTTTAAAGTAAGGCATAAAAAAAGATTTTTATCTTCGTCTCTTAAAACCGCTAGAGCAATATCATAGTCTCCTATCTGCTTTATTTCATCATCTGTTATTTCATGAATTCTTATAACATCATATAATTTTTCTTTTGCCTTTTGTTCTTCTTTTTCATCCAATACTACCACTATAAGCTCTCTTTTTTCTATAAAACTTGCAACCCTCTCCCCAAAATCGTCAAATCCAAATAATGCTATTTTCATATACTACTTCTTTCAACCAGATATTTAAAATAATTAACACTAACACTATATCCCATTACCACTACAATATCTCCAGCATCAAGCTTAAGGTCAAAAGGAGGATTAAAATAAAAATGACCCTGTTCTATTTTTAAGGTTTCGTTTAATAAAGGGGATTCGTCTTTTTTTAATACTCCAAATAATATAAGTTTATATTTATCAAAATCTATCTCTCCCACAAGTTTACCCTCAAGTATGGAATTTTCAAGTACTATAATTTCATCTATAACGGCGTTTCTTTTTTCAGTCAAAATTGCATCAATTACTTCAAAAGTTATAGGATGCCCAATATATTCCGTCATAAGAAGAGCCGTAACTGTTGTAGGAACCACTATATATTTTGCCCCGGCTTTTTTAATTTTTGAAATATTGTTTTCATCATTGGCAAGAGCAATGATTTCTATATCTTTACAATATGCTTTTATACTTAAAACCATAAAAGCATTACTAATATCGTCATTAGTAAGAACAAACACTTTTGTTATTTTATTAAAATCAAGAGTCTTTAAAAAATCTTTTTGGGTAACATCACCTTTAACCGATATATAACCTTTCATTGCAGCTTTTTGAACTCTGTTTTCGTCAATATCCACAACTACAAAATCCTGATTTTCTTTCTTAAATCTCTCGCATAAAATTTCAGCCTCATTTGAATACCCACATATAAGGTAAACATCGTTTAAACTTCTAACAATTCTTACAACTCTTTCTGCTTTAAGCTCCTCAAGTTTTTCCGTAAAAGCCGAAGCTATAATAGAAGTGGAAAAAGATATAAATCCGATACCAATTATAATTAATATCATCGTAAGGACTTTGCCCTCATGAGTTACGGGAGTAATATCACCATAACCAACAGTGGAAATGGTAATTAACGACCAATAAATCGCATCGAAAATATTTTGAATCTTTTCATTGGCATGAGCTTCAAAAACATAAATTACAGCTCCTCCTATAAATGTAACAAACGATACCGCAATAAGGAGAATAAAAAGTTCAAATTTTTTATTGGCAAGAACTTCTATAAACGTATTTATACTTTTAGTATATCTAAGAAGCTTAAAAAGTCTGAAAATTACAAAAATCCTAAAAATTCTTAAAGCCCTGTAACTCGGCAAAATTGCCAAAAAATCAATAATGGCAAAAGGTGACTTGATATATTCCCATTTTTTTGCAATAATCTCTTTTATTACTTTTTTTAAATCAAACTCTCTTCCGACAAAATGAGCTTCTTCATACTCCTGAATTATTATTTTATGAATATCGTTATAAACCCACAATCTTACTAAATACTCTACTCCAAATACACCGGTTACAAAATAAAAATCAAAATCTTCCAATATCGGGTGAACCTTATGCTTTATATCATAAAGTAAAATACCAACACTTATCAAAACCAAAAAAAACATAAAAAAATCAAAAACTTTTTTAGGAGGAAAAGAATCGTCATTCATTAAACGCCAGAAAAAATACTTAATTTTTTTATATGTTTTATTTCCGTCTAAATAATAAGCAAAGGCTATAAGAGCCTTTATAATAATATTTTTTATTTTATTCAAGAAAGCTTACTTTTTAATATTTTGTTCACTATTTGAGGATTTGCTTTACCACGACTAGCTTTCATAACCTGTCCTACAAAAAATCCAAATAGTTTTTCTTTTCCGGCTTTATACTCTTCTACCTTGTCTGCGTTAGCTGCTAATACCTCATCAACTATTTTTTCAATAGCACCCTCATCGCTTACCTGTTTAAGTCCGAGTTTTTCAATCGCAACGTCCACTTCAATATCCTCTTCCATAAGTAAATCAAGAACTTTTTTACCTCCAGCTCCGCTTATAACCGCCTCTTTTTCTCTTTTAGCAATCAGTGCCAGTTTTTCAGGAGACACCGGGGAAGTGGTAATATCAAGCCCTGCTTTGTTAAGTCTCCCAAGAAGCTCAATTGCCAGCCATCTGTTCGCAGCGGCAGGTTCAACTCCAAGTGCTATCATACGCTCAAAAAATTCCGCAAGTTCAGGCTCAGCGGTCAATACTCCAGCGTCGTATTCTTTAAGAGAAAACTCTTTCATATAACGCTCTTTTTTCTCATCCGGAAGTTCAGGAATTTCAATTTTATAAAACTCATCGGGCACAACAAGTGGCAATAAATCAGGATCTGGAAAATATCTATAATCAGCAGATTCTTCTTTTCCTCTCATACTTCTAGTCTCACCCGTTTTTGAATCAAAAAGCCTTGTTTCTTGAACTACCTCATCCTCATATTCATCATATTCATATGCTTCAATATGTCTTTCAACTTCATATTCTATCGCTTGTTTAATAAATTTAAATGAATTAATATTTTTAATCTCAACTCTAGTCCCAAACTCTTTTTGACCTTTTGGTCTAACAGAAACATTTGCATCAACCCTAAAACTTCCTTCTTGCATATTAGCATCACTAATTCCAAGATATTTTACAATAGCATGAAGTTTTTTAAGATACGCAATAGCCTCATCACTGCTTCCCATATCAGGTTCGCTTACTATTTCAAGTAGAGGCGTTCCGGCTCTATTTAAATCAACTTTTGAATATTCTCCTTCATGGATATTTTTACCCGCGTCTTCTTCTAAGTGAGCTCTTGTAATTCCTATTTTTTTCTTTCCGTCTTTTGTATCTATAAAAAGCTCTCCGTTTTCAACAATTGGTACTACAAACTGAGAAATTTGATAACCTTTTGGAAGGTCAGGATAAAAATAGTTTTTTCTCTCAAACGTACTTTTTTTATTTATAGTAGCGTTTACCGCTTTTCCAAACATTACAGCTTTTTTCACTGCTTCTTTATTCATTACAGGCAAAGCCCCAGGAAGTCCAAGACACGTAGGACATGTATTGGTATTTGGTTCATCACCAAAACTTGTAGGACAGCTACAAAAAATTTTTGTTTTTGTATTCAACTGAACATGAACTTCCAAACCTATCACTATTTCATAATTTTTACTCATTTATTCTCCTTTTTTTATTCTACTACGAATCTAAACCCGTGTTTATGTAAAGCTCTTTTAATAGACTCCTGATGCTCAAGTCCTCTGGTTTCAAGAGCAATTGACACATTTGCATCCCCGATAGCCAAATTCAAATCAGTCCTGTCATATCCGATTGAAACAATATTAGCTCTCTCTTCCGCTAGAATTTCAGTAAGTTTCATAAGGGCTCCGGGCTTATCTACAAGAGTAATTACCAGCTTCATTTTTCTATGGGATTTTAAAAGACCTTTTTCTATAATAAGATTTATCATAGTAACGTCAATATTTCCGCCGCTTAACACTACTCCTACTTTCTTAGGAGCCCCGAATTTTATTTTACGGTGTAAAAGTGCAGCAATTCCAACAGCACCCGCACCTTCTACTACAAGTTTTTGTCTCTCCATTAAAAATAAAATAGCATTAGCAATCTCTTCATCATCAACTTCCACTATATCATCAACCACTTCTCTTATAATCTCAAAAGTAATCGGAGAAGTATCTCTAACGGCAATCCCATCGGCTATCGTTTTAACATATGTAGTATCCTGGACGCTTCCAGATAAAAAACTAAGTCTCATAGCAGGAGCCCCAGCAGCCGTAACCCCTATAACTTTTATATGCGGATTTATCTGTTTTGCCGCACTAGCTATTCCGCTAATCAGTCCTCCCCCTCCCACAGGAACAATTATATAATCCAAATCAGGAACTTTCTCAAGCATTTCAAGAGCTATAGTTCCTTGTCCGGCCATCACATCCTCATCCGCAAACGGATGAATAAATTCAAGTCCTTTTTCTTTTGCCAAATTTAATGCATGCTCATATGCTTCATCATAATTATTTCCAGCCAGCACTACTTCTCCGCCATATTCCTTAACTCCGCTAACTTTCGTAAGAGGCGTAGCTTCAGGCATTACGATAATGGAAGGAATATTAAAATAATTAGCACTAAAAGCAACACCTTGAGCGTGATTTCCGGCACTTGCCGCTATTACACCTTTTTTTCTTTTATCTTCTGAAAGAGAAGCTATTTTATTAAATGCTCCTCTAAGTTTAAAAGCCCCGGTAGTTTGCAAATTTTCTTTTTTTAAAAAGATTTCGTTTCCTACTTTTTGAGAAAGAACGGGAGCATAAGCGAAAGGGGTTTTATATATAACTTTTTTAACTCTATTATGAGCTTTTTGAATTTTCTCTAAAGGAATCATAAAAGTCCCTCATTCATGCATCTGATATATTCTACCATAAGACACTTATCTTCAATATAATAAACCCCGGCTTTTTGCGCTATTTCTTTTGATAATTCGTTTTTTATACCCTCTTGTAAGAAAACACATTTAACACCAGGAAGCTTTACGGCTTTTTCCACTATCGGCGGGGTATCTTCTCCTTTTCTAAAAATATCTACAATATCTACCTCAAAATCTATTTCATCCAAACTTCTATATACTTTTTCTCCTAAGATAGTATCTTCCCTAGGATAAACAGGGATAATTTTAAAACCTTTTTCCTGTAAATATTTAGCCACTTGATTAGAAGCTCTATGTTCTTTTGGAGACAATCCTACAACTACAATAGTTTTACTCTTTTTCAAAATTTCACAAAGCTTAGGCTCCGCCCCAGAGGCACCAGGCAACTCGCAAGCACTCATTTTTAACCTTTTTTAGCAAAATTATAGCAAAAATTCCCAAAAACTCTTGATTTTTTAAGATAAAAAAGAGTAAAATTTTCCAAAGCCCAAAAAGGAGGAAAAAATGAAAAAATCTGATTTAGTAAATAAAGTAGCTGAAAAAACAGGTCTTAGTAAAAAAGATGTTGCCGCAGTAATAGACGCAAGCATTGAAACTATCGAAGAAGCTTTAAAAAATGGTGAAAAGGTAAGTTTTATTGGTTTTGGACATTTTGAAGTAGTAACAAGAGCGGCAAGAGTAGCAAGAGTACCTGGTACAAATAAAGAAGTTAAAATCCCTGAAAGCAAATCGGTTAAATTTAAAGTAGGTAAAAAACTAAAGGAAATCGTAAATTCATAAATCAAGCTTTTTTTTGCTTGATTTTTTTATTATTTTTTTAATATAATTTCACCCCAAGCCGGAGTGGCGGAACTGGTAGACGCGCCGGACTCAAAATCCGGTGGGCCTAGCCCATGAGGGTTCGAGTCCCTCCTCCGGTACCATAACTTCTAAAACCCCTAAATTTCGGGCTTTTAACACTTAAAAATCAAAAATGTTAGCTATTTTTGTATAATTCTTCAATAAGAAGAGGTTTAGATAAATAATATCCTTGAGACAAATCTATTTTAAGTTCTTTTAAAATATTTAAAATTTTTTCATTTTCTACAAATTCAGCTACTGTCATAAGTTTAAAATTTTTTCCTAATTCAGAAATAATATTTACCATTTTTTTTAAATTTTCTTTATTTTCAAGTCCTTTTATTAAACTTCCATCTATCTTCAAAATTTTTAAAATTCCCATCTCTTTGAGTTCCAACACAAGTTGTAAAGAAGAATAGCCTGTTCCAAAATCATCTACAGCAAAATGAATTTTATAATCATTATATATACTCTTTATTAATTCAATATCAGATACAAACTTTTGTTCTGTTAATTCTAAAATCACTTCAATTTCAAAATTTTCTAAAAAGTATCTTAACTTTTTCATATATTCTTTATTTAATAGAGATTGAAAACTAATATTTATGAACAATTTATTTGTTACTTTTTTAATAAGAGATTCTTTTTCTATAAGTTTTTCTAAAATAAGTGCATCAAATTTTTCAATTAAATTAAGTTCATATATCTTATCAATATACATTCCGATACTTATAAGATCTCCTTTATCATAAATTCTGCCTAAAACTTCTAAAGAAAAAATTTCTCCAGTCTCCGTTTTGTAAATAGGTTGAAACACAATTTCTATTTCTTTATTTCTTATTTTTTGAAGTATATAAATTTCTTTTTCCTTCTCTTTTAGAAGTTCTTTAAGTTCATTATCAAATTCTATAATTTTTATATCCACCTTTTCTTTTTTAGCTTTTTTCTTAATAAGTGTTAAAGAGGAAGTATAAACACTTTTATCTTTAATATCAAAATGTTTAGAAAACAAAATCCCTCCTATTATTACGGGCAAAACCACTATATTTCCTTGTATTTCTATAGGAGACATTATAACTTTATAAAGTTCACTTATTAAAAGTTGATATTCAAAAAAAGAATAATCTATATTCATCATATAAAAATTTGCAGACTCAGCTTTTATCGTAATAGTTCTTTGATAATCATTTTTCATAAAAGTTTCTATTCTTGTTTTTAATATTTTCAATGCTTTATTTATAACGTTTTCTCCATAAATCACATTAAGATGTTTTAAATTTTTTACATCTATTATTGTAAGATAAATATCTTTTTCATTATGAAAATATTCTACTACCCCAACAAACCTATTCTCTATATTTTCATAAGCATCAAAATAAGCTTCGCTAATTAATTGAATAAATTTCAAAACGTTTTCTTTAAAGTTTTCTAAAATAAAAAGGGACCGTTAGAAATTCCGTGTCAGTCTAGATAAAATAATAAAAATGAAAGGACTGACATGGAAAAATTTGATT
>JBDONV010000164.1:14065-15522 GCA_039831165.1 Nautiliaceae bacterium
TTAAAAGCTATTAAATAATGCTATTTAGTCAGTGCCTTCTTTAAAGTTTTCTAAAATAAAAATGGCATCACTAAACTTTTTCTTTTTTAACGCTTTATAAAGAGCATCTGCTATTATATGCATAATATTATGCAAATTTTCAAGCTCTTTGATATTACTACATAAAATCATTTTTGACTTAGGATATTTTAAAACCTTTTGAAATTCACAATCTTGAAAATGCTTTTTAGGAAATAAAGAAAGATCATTATAAAAAAGACTGCTATAAATTTGTTTTATAAATTTGTTATGAGGTATAAATAAAAGCCTATCGTTATATTGATGGTTTAAAAACGAAAGTAACTCTACAGCTCCGTTTTTTAAATACACTTTAGAAAACATCTCTTCTATTTTATAAATTTTTTCACTTCCGAAATATTTTTTTAAAACATTTAAACTTTTATATATAACAAAAAAAGGTACATCAATATTCTCTAAAAACTCTTTTTTAAAAAAATTATTTTCATCAAAGAAATTAAAATTATTTAAAAACTCTTCAAAAAAATCATCTACTTTATTGGAATTCAAATAATAAATTATATTTAGTTCTCTTTTCAATTCTTCCTTTATACTATTAAGGTTCAATTTATTTCCTTTTTGTAAACATTATATACAAATTTATTAATAATGAAAAAAAAGAAAATCAGAAAGGTTTATATATGCTTATTCATTCGTTACTTTTTGAAAAGAAAATATTATATATTTTTAGCAGCACTTTGTATTAAAGGTATAAATTCTTCTTTTTTATATACCTTACCGCCCATTCTTCCTAAATGTTCACTTGGTACCTGACAATCTATATATTCTATACCATTTTGTTTTAAAATATCACAAAAATAAATAAGAGCTAACTTACTGGCATCAGGCTTTATATGAAACATACTCTCACCGCTAAAATATTTATTTATAGCAACACCATAAAATCCTCCTACAAGTTCTCCTTCATAATAACTTTCAATCGAAAGCACAAAACCCAATCTATGAAGAGTTGTATAAGCTTCTATAAAACCTTCGTTAATCCATGTACCACTTTCGTGTTTTCTTTTTACTTTACTGCACATTCGAATAACATCATCAAAACGGGTATTTATTTTAAATTCCCATTTAGGACTTCTTAATTTTTGCAACAATCTTTTTGTTGTTTTAACCTCATCCGTTTTTAAAAGCATCCTCTCATTCAAGACAAACCAATGATACATTCCATCTTCATCCTGATACCATGGAAAAAATCCGTTTGAGTACCCTTCAAGAAGCCTTTTAGGATGCAAATCGTAACTAGCCCCTACAAAACCGTCTTCAAAATCTTCATAAGGGGATGGAAAAGAAAAATCATCAAGAAGATAAAGAGGAGGATTATCGTTAACTTTTATCATTTTTTGTCTTTAAACTAAACTTATTTTTAACAAAATCTACTCTCA
>JBDONV010000227.1:0-4541 GCA_039831165.1 Nautiliaceae bacterium
GCAATTCCTCTTTGTACTATCTTTACGGGAGAAAGCCCCGTTATCTCCTCTTCTTTAAAATAAATATGACCGCTTGTAGGTTTTAAAACACCTGTAATAATATTAAAAAGAGTTGTTTTACCAGCTCCATTAGGTCCCACTAAAGCAAAAATCTCCAGAGGTTTTACCTCAAAACTCACATCCTTAATAGCAACGACTCCTCCAAACTGTTTTGTAACCTTATCTACTTTTAACATTCAGTCTCCTTAAGTATTCTTCCCCTTTTTTTCTCGCCCATTTAATAAACAATCTCCTAGTATCCAAAAATTCCAAGTTTTTACCCTCTATAATATAATCTCTCAATGCTTTAGCGCACATATAAGCGTTTGAAAATCCTCTTCCCCCCATTCCGTTTATTATATAAAGACCCTCAATAAAACATATCTCTTTTGGCATATCGCCTTTTACTATATGTCTATCGCTTAATAAAGTCAAATCGGTATCTATAATTTTACCAACCACAGGAAAATAATCAACACTAGCAGCCCTAAACCCGCCTTTAATATTCAAAATCTCATAATTTTTTATATCAATAATCTCATTCGCTTTTGAAATAAGCTCATAAGCCTCTTCAAAATTTTCTTTACACCCTTCACAGTTTCTTTTATGAGTAGCCCCTATTTTAACTATTCCGTCAATTTCTCCAACCGAACAGTTTTTGTGAAAATGATAAGGAAGAGAAGTAATATTATCGGCTTTTCCTTCTATTCTTTCCCCCCATATCGGTCTTATATTAATATAAGGAATATCAAAAACAAATTTATAACCTGTGGCAAGAATAATATTTTTAGTTTTTATTTCGTTATCTATAATCCAGAAATTATCTTTTCTTACTATTTTTTTTACATGTTTTTGTAAAAAATTTACTTTTATAACTTTTTTTACATCATAAGGATTTACGACACTTCCTATCTCAAAAAAGAAACCTCCGTTAATTTTTTTAAAAGGAAGTTTTATATCTTTTTCATATAATTTAAACTTATCTATATCTTTTTCGTCTCTTGGAAGTATTAACACTCCTTTTGTATTAGTCGGAATATTCAGATTTTTATAAAATTCAACCGACTTTACTATACCTTCATTAATAAATCTTGTATAAAGGGAATCAAACCCCACTTTTGGAAACAAAAAAGCCCCTGCAGCTCCACTAGCCTCGCTTAAAGACTCTTTTTTATCAATCAATAGGGTATTAAACTCCCTTAAAAACCATGCACTAAGAAGTCCCGCTATTCCTCCTCCCACTACGACAAAATCATAAAAACGCACAAAAAACCTTTTTTTACAAATTATATCAAAAAGAAGAAGATTTGAAGACAAGAAATAAGTGTCAGAGAGTAAAATTGAGAGAAAAAAAGAAAAAGAGAGGGAATTACATCATTCCCGGCATTCCGCCCATTCCGCCCATATCAGGCATTGCAGAAGCTTTTTCTTCTTTAGGCTCTTCAGTTACCGCAGCTTCAGTTGTAAGAAGTAAGCCGCTTACACTTGTTGCGTTTTGAAGAGCAATTCTTTCAACTTTTGTAGGGTCAATAATTCCAGCTTCAAACATATCCACATATTCACCAGTTGCAGCGTTAAATCCAACGTTTTCATCTGCTTCTTCAACAGTCAATGCTACAACTCCAGGCTCATATCCTGCATTCTCAGCAATTTGTTTAATTGGAGCTTTTACTGCTCTTTTGATAATGTCAATTCCGATTTGCTCATCAGGGTCTACTGATTCTACTTCAGCTTTTTTAGCTGCTTTTAGAATTGCTGCACCACCACCAATAACAATACCTTCTTCAACAGCCGCTTTTGTAGCACTTAGTGCGTCATCAACTCTATCTTTTTTCTCTTTCATTTCAGTTTCGGTTGCAGCACCTACTTTAATTACAGCTACACCACCGCTAAGTTTAGCAAGTCTTTCTTGTAATTTTTCTCTGTCGTAATCACTTGTTGTTTCTTCAATTTCTTTTTTAATTTGTTTAATTCTAGCTTCAATAGCTGCTTTATCACCTTTTCCATCAACGATTGTAGTGTTTTCTTTATCAACTACAATTCTTCCAGCTTGTCCAAGGTCTTGTAAAGTCGCGCTTTCAAGTGTTCTTCCAAGTTCTTCAGAAATTACTTGTCCACCTGTTAAAATCGCAATATCTTGAAGCATAGCTTTTCTTCTATCACCAAATCCTGGTGCTTTAACAGCTACTACGTTTAATACTCCTCTTAGTTTGTTAACAACTAAAGTAGCTAACGCTTCACCGTCAACATCTTCAGCAATAATTAATAACGGTTTATTTCCAGCTTGAACCATTTGCTCAAGTAATGGTAATAAATCTTTCATGTTGCTGATTTTTTTGTCATACAATAAGATGTACGCATCGTTATATTCAGCAACCATTCTCTCAGGGTCAGTTACGAAATACGGTGATAAATATCCTCTATCAAACTGCATACCTTCAACCACTTCTAATTCGTCTTGAAGTGATTTACCTTCCTCAACAGTAATAACACCGTCTTTTCCAACCTTATCCATCGCTTCAGCGATTAATTTACCGATATTTTTATCGTTGTTTGCAGAAATAGTTGCAACTTGCTCGATTTGTTCTTTGTTTTCAACAGGCTTGCTCATTTTTTTAAGTTCTTCAATAATAGCCTGAGCAGCTTTATCCATACCTCTTTTTACAGCAATCGGATTTGCTCCGGCAGTAATGTATTTTAGACCTTCTTTAAAAATTGCATGAGCTAAAACAGTTGCTGTTGTTGTACCATCCCCTGCTTCATCAGCAGTCTTGCTCGCAACTTCTTTAACAAGCTGAGCACCCATATTTTCTACAGGATGTTTAAGCTCGATTTCTTTTGCTACTGAAACACCGTCTTTTGTAATGTGAGGTGCCCCAAAACTTCTTTGAAGTAAAACGTTTCTACCTTTAGGACCCATGGTAACTCTAACTGCATCAGCCAGTTTTTCAACACCGGCAAGTAATTCATTTCTTGCAACGTCGCTATATACGATTTCTTTTGCCATATCTCCCCTCCTTTAATTATTTTTCAATTTTTCCAAGAATATCATCAGTATTTAACACTAAATATTCTTTTCCGTCTATTGTAATATCAGTCCCAGCGTATTTTGCGAATACTACTGTATCGCCTTCGTTAATTGGAAGGTTTTCATCTTCTTCAACCTCTTTTGAAATAGCTACCACTTTTCCTTCAAGAGGTTTTTCTTTTGCATTATCTGGAATAATAATTCCGCTTGCTGTTTTTGCTTCTTCTTCTACTCTTTCAACTAAAACTCTTAGTCCTATCGGTCTAAACATTTCCGCCTCCTTTTTATAAAGTTAATTTAACTGGCGAAATTATATAATAAAAGAAGGAGAAAGTCAAGAAAATTTATAGTTTTTTTTAAGTTTTTTTAGTGCATATAACTAAATTTTGCTGAAGACTATTTCATCATTGTATTTGGTAGCCATAGCGAAATTTCAGGAATGTATGTAATAAGCAATAGTCCAACCAATAAAACAAAAAACCATGGCATAACCGATTTTACCACTTCTTTTATAGGTTCACCCGTAATACCACTAGCCACAAAAAGATTAAGCCCTACAGGAGGCGTTAACATTCCAAGCTCCATATTTATAGTAATAATTACGCCAAAATGAATAGGGTCAATTCCTAACATTGTAGCTACAGGCAGTAAAAGCGGCACCATAATCATTATAATGGAACTTGGTTCCATAAAATTACCGGCTATTAACAAAATAATATTTACAGCTACTAAAAACATTACTTTATTCAAATGCATACCAACAACAAAGTCGGTTAGCATCTGAGGTACATTTTCAAGAGTTAGAAAATACGCAAACATAGATGCGTTTGCAATAATAAACAAAATCATAGCACTGGTTTTTGCACTCTCAAAAAAAACATCTCCAAGATTTTTAAGTTTTATATCTTTATAAATAACCAAAGATACAAACAAGGCCCATACGGCACTAACCGCAGCAGCTTCGGTAGGCGTAAAAATACCTCCGTAAATTCCGCCGATAATAATTACTATAGTCATTAAAGCCCAAAAAGACTCTTTAAACTTTTTCCATCTCTCTTTCCATGAAGCAGGTTTCGTTTTTTTAAATCCGAGTCTTTTAGCTCCTATATAAGTCACCGCTATTAACATAAATCCTATCAAAAGTCCCGGAATTATTCCGGCCATAAAAAGTTTTCCGATACTCTGTTCGGCCGTAACTCCGTATATAATCATAACAATACTAGGAGGAATTAAAATACCGAGACTTCCGGCTGTAGTTATAGTCCCAATAGCATAAGTTTTAGGATACCCGGCAGCCATAATTGCACCAAACATTATAGACCCGATTGCCGCAACCGTAGCAGGAGAGCTCCCTGAAACCGCCGCAAAAATAATACTTGCAAAAATAGCGGCTATCGGCAAACCTCCCGGAAGATGTCCTACAAACGATTTAGCGAATTCTATAATTCTCTTAGCGCTGCCTCCCTTGCTTAAA
>JBDONV010000214.1:0-15346 GCA_039831165.1 Nautiliaceae bacterium
AAAAAGTAAAAGTGTTTGATATTGTGGATTATGATTTTGAACTTAATGAAAATTATGCAGGAGTTTTAAGAGTTTCGAATATTTTTCTTGACGAAGCGATTTTGGGAAGTTTTAATTCATATATAAAACTCTCTTTATCGGCAGACGCCCAAAACCAGCGTCACCGCCGCTCACCCGCACTGCGTCCTTCACTTGAGAGTATTTACAAAAGGGATTATTATATGCCACCGATTGTAAAAAAAGTTGAAGATTTTTATAAAAAAGCGGTTGAATATTCGTATGAGTTTTTTGAAACTCAAAAAAATATTTTAGGATTTGGAGAAGCTGCTTACGCTCTTTTAAACGCTCATAATATAGAAATAATCGAACATAACGATTTTCAGGAATTTGCCCATAAAGCGCAAATGAGGTTATGTTATAACGCCCAAGAGGAGATTTTCGATACTGTTTATGAGCAAGTGCGTCAGCTTAGAGAAAAAGGCGTAAGTGCGGCTGATAAATTTTTGCCGCCGTGCGCTTTAAGATATAAACAAAAAATAAGACCTATATGTCCGGAAGGTGAAAGATTTTGCGGTATAAAGGTATGGAAATTGGAGTTTGAAAAGTATAGTAGGTTAATTTAATGGGAGTTCAGGATTATTTATATTCGGAATTTGACAGTGAAATAGTAGAAGAATTTTTAATGCTTTTGGATTCTATTGAAGATACTATTGATTTGGTTATTGAAACGCTTTATACCGATAAGGATGCGATAAACGACCTTTTTAGAATGTTTCATAATTTAAAATCAGCTACCGCTTTTTTAAAATTGAAAAGAATAAACAATTTTGCACATTTCGTAGAAGGCGTGCTTGAAAAATATAGAAACGGTAAACCTGTTGACGAAAAGCTTATAGACTGGCTTTTTGATGTAGCTGAGCAGTTTCATACGTGGTATAACGACATTAATGGAAATAGAGAAATTTCCCCTCTAAATCCTAAAGTTTTAAAAGTTCCTCATTAAGGTTAGATATGGAAAATATTTTTTTTGAAAGAGTTAATAAAATAAATCCTAAGATACTTGATGGTCTGAAAGAGAAAAAAGAGTTTTCTTTTAGAATAAACCGGCATAAAGCCGATTTAGAAGCGGTGGAGGAGTTAAAAAAAGAAGGATATAAACCTAAGAAAGTGGAATGGAGCGACTATGTTTATACATTGCCGATGGAAGATAGGAAAAAAGTTACAAAATCTTCTCCTTATACTCAAAATAAGATTTATATTCAAAACTTATCCTCAATAATAGCCGCAAACTCTCTTGATATTGATAAAAATGACTGGGTATTGGATTTAGCGGCCGCTCCGGGTGGAAAAAGTCTTATTTTCAGCGAAAAAGCTGATAAAGTAAGTGCCGTAGAACCTGATAAAAAAAGATTTTTTAGAATGAAAAGGAATTTTAAAGAACACGGTGCAAAAAATATTCAAACTTACAATAAAGATGGAAGATTCGTTTATAAAGCCACAGGTGCTATATTTGATAAAGTTTTTTTAGATGCTCCTTGTAGTAGTGAAGCTCATATAGACCTTAACGAAGGAATTACATGGTGGAATTTAAAAAGGGTCAGAAGATTTTCAAAACTTCAAAAAGAGCTTATAGTATCGGCTTTTGAGGCTTTAAAACCGGGAGGTGAAATGATATATGCAACTTGTACTTTTTCACCGGAAGAGAACGAAGAAGTAATAGATTTTCTTTTAAACAAATATAATAATGTTGAAATAGTAAAAGTTGATTTGCCAATTCAAAATACTCAAGAAGGTATAACCGAGTGGGATGATAAAACCTATAATGATGAAGTAAAAAAATGTGTAAGAATTCTTCCAAAAGACGCTTATAGCGGCTTTTTCTTTACGAAAATAAAAAAAATCTTTTAAAAGCGAAAGAGGAAGGTTATTTTCCAAACTTCTCTTTTGCTTCTTTTAAAGCGGCAATTACGTCGTCTATATTTTCATAAGGAATATGTGCTTTCCAGTCAGGCTTGCTTTCTTCCCCGTCAAGTGAAATACCGATGCTTACTACCGGCTTACTGCCTTCTCCATAAGGTTCTTCAATATGAGTTATTGAAATTACGCCTTCTTTTGTATTTGCTAGTGGTATTGTAGTAATTGGGATAGTTTTTTTCATTGTTCCCCTCCTTTTTTGTTTATTATAACAAAAAGTTATAATGTTTTGATAAATTTTTCTATTTCTTTTTGAAGGTATTTTAAATCTTTTGAATTATCTATTATAAAATCGGCTCTTTTTTTCTTCTCTTCTATATCCATCTGATTTCTAAGAATTGCTTTCACCTCATCTTTTGAAGCATTGTCTCTATTCATTACTCTTTTTATCTGAATATCTTTTGGGGCATAAACCACAAGTACTTTTGTAAATTCCGGGTAGTTTTGTTTTTCAAAAAAAAGCGGCAAATCCACAAAATAAGCAACTCCGTCTTTTTCTAACTTTTCGGCTTTTTCAAGTACTCTTTTTTTAACTTCCGGAAGAATTAAATCTTCCAGTATTTTTAATTTTTCTTTATCGTTAAAAACTATTTTTCTTAAACTTTTTCTATCAGTAGTTCCGAAGATTTCTTCTATTTTTTCTTTTTTTTCTTCAAAAACTTCTTTGCTTATTTTATCGGCGTCTATTATTTTGTATCCAAACATTTTTAAAAAAGAGGCTACGGTGCTTTTGCCCGTGCCTATACCGCCTGTTAGGACTATTGCGTTTTTAAAGTCTGATGACATCTTTAATTTCTTCAAAAATATATTTAGGGAGTGTAAAGCTTGCCAAATGAACGTCTGTCGTATAGTATTTTGTGCCTTCTACAAAGTCGCTTCTGTGTCTTATGATATCGGCTGTCGGGTGGAATTTTTTGCTGGCAAATACAAGAGGTTTTGCGTTTAGGTTTTCATCGAGATAATAAAACGGCATCACAATCCAAAAAAGTTTGCTTAGATTCGCAAAAAGGTCTCTGTCGGTTAGCGAAGCTGGAGTGGTGATGTAAATTCCCTCATCATTTAATTTTTCATAAATTTTTATTAAGTCGCTTGGTGTTTCTTCTATGATTAAGTCATATTTGTCGCTGTCGTCTTTTGTATGAATATCAAATTTTGTAATAGTGATTTTTTTAAATTCGTCTTTTAGATTTTCAGGCACTAATAATTTTGTACCTTCGCTCGTACATCCGCCTACAAGTGCCGTCATTTCGTTTTTAATACTCATGTATTTCCTTTTTTGGCTTAATATATCAAAAAAATTTATTTTTTCAAAAAAATTTGATATATTCGAAAAAAATTTTAAAAGGTCTTTTATGATTGTCCATCTTTGTTGTAGTGTCGATGCCGGATATTTTTTAAAACGTCTGCGTGAAGATTATCCTAATGAAAAAATTGTAGGGTACTTTTACGACCCTAATATTCATCCTTACAGTGAATTTAAACTCCGCGCTCTTGATACCAAAAGAATTTGTGAAAGAATGGGAATTGAATATGTAGAAGGCGAATATGATTATTTAACCTGGTATAATAAAACAAAAGGTATGGAAAACGAGCCCGAAAAAGGCAAAAGATGTAGCGTTTGTTTTGATATTTCTTTAGAAAACGCGGCTCAGTTTGCCAAAAAAGAAGGACATGATAAAGTAACCACTTCTCTTCTTATGTCTCCTATGAAATCCCACGAGCAGCTTGAGAGTATAGGTAAAGTTATAAAAAGAAAATACGGGGTTGAATTTATAAACGTTGATTACCGCAAAAAAGGAGGCACTCAGGCCCAGCAGCAGTTTGCCAGGGAAAATCAGATGTATAGGCAGGATTATTGCGGATGTATTTACGGTATATGGCAGCAAAAAGAACATCAGGAGATAATTGACGAGCTTATATCCCCATGGCCTTTTCAGATTTTGCCAAGCAGTATAGAAGAAAAGCTTGATTTTTATGAAAAAAGAATAGAACTTGAAGAAAAAGGAATAAAGTATAAAATCATTAAAGAAAATTTTTTAAACTACAGACTTCTTATGGCAAAAGTGGAAGTTAAGAAAAAAACGATTCCAAGTTATACTCTTTTTTATTCTTATCTTGATAGACCCCAAAGAGCAAGGATAGAGTTTATTAAAGATGGTGTGGCTTACGCAAATAGAGCTCAGATAATTTTCGTAGAAGTTTCAAAGATAAACGAAGTTCTAAATAAAAATTATAAAAGCGTAAGGAATATTTATAAAAATTTACCAACTATTGATGAGGAAATAGAGTTTAGAGAAAAAATTTTAAGCTCAAAATATAATTTAAGCCCGATTATCGTTTTAGATAAGTTTGAAAGCGTAAGATACGATATTAAGATAAATTCCAAAATCTACCCTGACAATAAAGAAATTTTGATAAAATTTTAATAAAAAAGGGATAAAATGGTTTTTGATATTAATCAAATTCAAGAAATGCTGCCTCACAGATATCCGTTTTTGCTTGTTGATAGGATTACGGATGTTAAAAACGGCGAATATGTCGAAGGGTATCTTAATATTTCTATAACAAATCAGGTTTTTCAGGGACATTTTCCGGGACATCCGATATATCCCGGTGTTTTAATAATCGAAGGTATGGCTCAAACAGGAGCAATTTTACCTTTTACTGTTATGAATAAAGACGAATTAAGCGATAAAGTTGTGTATTTTATGAGTATCGATAAAGCAAAATTCAGAAAACCGGTACTTCCAGGAGATAAACTTGTATATAAAATTTCCACTATAAAACATAGAGGTAAAATATGGCATCTAAAAGGAGAGGCTTATGTTGAAGGGGAGCTTGTGAGCGAGGCTGAGCTTAAAGCTATGATTATGGATAAATAGGGATATTATGAAAGCAATAATTAAAGGTACAATAGGTAAAAACTGTCAAATTGGAGAAGGGGTAATAATAGACGAAAACGTTGTGATAGGAGATAATTGCGTAATAGAACCGTATGCGGTAATTACCGGCTATACTATAATAGGAGATAATAATCATATTTATTCTCATGCGGTTGTGGGAAGTGAACCTCAGGATTTAAAATATAAAGGTGAAAAAACAAAACTTATTATAGGAAACAATAATAAAATCAGGGAATTTACTCTTATAAATCCAGGAACTGAAGGCGGAGGAGGAGTTACGAAAATAGGGGATAACAATCTTTTAATGGGATATGTTCATGTAGCTCACGATGTAATTATAGGAAATAACTGTATTTTGGCAAACGCAGTAACGCTTGCCGGTCATGTAGAACTTGAAGATTATGTGGTAATAGGAGGTATGACTCCTGTTCATCAGTTTGTAAAAATAGGTTCTCATGCAATGATAGGAGGAGCCAGTGCCGTAGCCCAGGATATTCCGCCTTTTACAATAGCAGAAGGTAACAGAGCAAAACTTAGAGGTCTTAATTTAACAGGTCTTAGAAGAAGATTTCAAAACAGAAGCGATATAGATGCTATAAAAAACGTTTATAAAGAGTTGTTTGAAAGAGGAAAACCTTTAAGAGAAACGGCTAAAGAGATATTTGAGACAACTGATAACGAATATGTTAAACATTTATGCGAATTTGTATTAAACTCAAAAAGGGGAATACCATATGATAGAAAAGTGTAGTTTTTGTGGAAGTGTAGAAACGGAAGAGAATCCTCTTTTAGCATCGCCTGACAATAAGGCTTTTATTTGTAAAAACTGTGTGATTCAGGCTTATGATATTATTATGGGAGCCGTTAAACAAAAGAAAAAAGAAAAAGGGGAGGTTAAACTTCTGACTCCAAAAGAGATAAAAGCTCATCTTGATGAATATGTTATAGGTCAGGAGAGAGCTAAAAAAATTATTTCGGTAGCTGTGTATAATCATTACAAAAGAATACTGTACGGAGATACTCAAGACGTTGAGATTCAAAAATCCAATATCCTTATGATAGGACCAACAGGGAGCGGTAAAACCTTAATAGCCAGAACGCTTGCGAAACTTCTTGACGTGCCTTTGGCTATTGCCGACGCAACGTCCCTTACGGAAGCCGGGTATGTGGGAGAAGATGTTGAAAACGTTCTTTTAAAACTGATTCAAGCGGCTGACGGGGATATTAAAAGAGCCGAAAAAGGTATAGTATTTATAGATGAAATAGATAAAATAGCCAGAAAAAGCGAGAATCCTTCAATTACAAGGGATGTCAGCGGAGAAGGTGTTCAGCAGGCACTTCTTAAAATTATAGAAGGCTCTATTGTAAATGTACCGCCGGGAGGAGGCAGAAAACATCCTCATCAGGAGTTTATCCAGATAGATACTACCAATATTCTTTTTATTTGCGGGGGTGCTTTTGAAGGTCTTGAAGAAATTATTCAACGAAGGCTTGAAGGAGCTACTGTTGGATTTTTAGGAAAAACAAAAGAAAAACTTTCTAAAGACGATATATTCTCTTTAGTGGAACCAGAAGACCTGGTAAAATATGGATTAATTCCTGAGATTGTGGGAAGACTTCCTGTTATCGCTACTTTAAAAGAGCTTGATAAAGAAGATTTGATAAGAGTTTTAACTGAGCCTAAAGACGCTTTAATCAAGCAGTATCAGGCATTGTTTGCCATGGATGGGGTTGAGCTTGAATTTGAAAAAGAAGCCCTTGAAGCAATTGCCGAAAAAGCTATTAAAAGAAGAACCGGAGCCAGAGGTCTTAGAGCTATTTTAGAAGAGGCTATGGTTGATATTATGTTTAACCTTCCTGAATATAGAGGTTATAAGGTTATTATTACAAAAGAGGTTATAGAAAACAAAGCAGAACCTATTTTAATAAAAAAGGAAAATAATGCTAGGTAAGCTTCTTGGAATATTCAGTAACGATTTGGCCATTGACCTAGGAACAGCTAATACACTTGTTAGCGTAAAAGGAAAAGGTATTGTAATAAACGAACCGAGCGTTGTAGCTATAAAAGAAGGAAAACATAAAAATAAGGTATTGGCTGTAGGTAAAGAAGCTAAAGATATGATAGGTAAAACTCCAAAAGATATTGTAGCTATAAGGCCTATGAAAAACGGTGTGATAGCGGATTTTAGTGTAACTGAAGAGATGATAAGATATTTTATAAGAAAAGTTCATAATAGAAAAACATTAATACGCCCAAGAATTGTTATCTGTGTTCCTTACGGATTGACGCAGGTGGAGAGAAAAGCCGTAAAAGAATCAGCTATGAGTGCGGGCGCTAGAGAAGTATATCTTATAGAAGAGCCTATGGCTGCGGCAATAGGTGCCGGGCTTCCTGTAAAAGACCCTCAGGGAAGCATGGTAATCGATATAGGCGGAGGTACGACGGAAATAGGAGTTATTTCTCTTGGAGGTCTTGTCGTAAGTAAATCTATAAGGGTTGCGGGAGATAAATTTGACCGTTCAATAGTAGATTATATAAACAAAAAATATAATCTTGTAATAGGTGAAAGAACGGCTGAAGAGATAAAAATTGAAATAGGAAGTGCTATTAAGCTTGATAAAGAGCTTAAAATGCTTGTAAAAGGTAAAAATAGAATTTCTGGGCTTCTTGAGACCATTACAGTTACGAGCGAAGATGTAAGGGAAGCGTTAAAAGAGCCGGTAAAAGAGATAGGGGAGGCTTTAAAAGATGTTTTGGAACAGACTCCTCCTGATTTATCTGGCGATATAGTGGAAAACGGGATTGTTCTTACAGGCGGGGGAGCACTTTTAAGAGGTCTTGATAAATATTTGAGCGAACTTGTTTCTCTTCCTGTATATATAGCAGAAGAACCTCTTTTAGCAGTTGCTAAAGGAACTGGGAAAGCATTGGAACAAATAGAGCTTTTAGCAAGTGTTGATGAATAGACTTTATTTTCTTCTTTTTGCTTTTTTGCTTCTTTTTATTTTTCAAATATCTTATATAAAATCTCTTTTTTTGAATATTGCTCTTCCTTTAGAGGAAGAGATTATAGGTATAAAAAATGAAATAAAAAACAAAATAAAATTTTGCAACAGCGGATATAAAGAGTTAAATAGATTAAAAAAAGAGAATATTCGTTTAGAAACGGAAATAGAAAACCTTAAAATAAAATGTATGGAGTGTGAGAGATTAAAATATTTTCAAGAGCTTGACATTCCAAATTTAAAATTTGTTAAAGTAATTTCTTATGCTTCTTTACCTGATTTTACTCAGGTTTATATAGATTACAATAAGCAAATTTTAACCCCTAAGGGTTTGATATATAATAATTTTGCCGCGGGAATAGCTGTTAAAAACATAAAAAATTATTCTCTTGCATATCTTAATCAAAATCCAAAGACTAGATATTCCGTTTTGGTGGGAAAAAATCAGATTCCGGGAATTTTTTTCGGTAAAGAAAACGTAGTAAAATATCTTAAAAAATTTGTTAAAATAAAAAAAGGGGATATTGTAATAACTAGCGGTCTTGACGGAGTATTTTATAAAGGAGCTTTTGTTGGAAAAGTTGAAAAAGTAATTCAAACAAAACTTTATCAAGAAGCTAAAATAAAACTTTTTTATAATAATTTTGCTCCTGATTATTTTTATATTGTTGAAAAAAACGGTACAATAAAACAACAAAACTTTTAAGGAGAGGATATGGAACTTCAAAATATTGAAAATACTCTAAAAAAAATGGGAATGGTTCTTGAAAAAGTTGTTACTAAAGTGGATGAACTTGATAAAAGAGTGGCTAAACTCGAAGGAAAACTGGGAGAAGGCGAAAAAAAGTTCAGTTCTCAGGACCTAAAGGCTCAGGCAACACCTCAAACTCAACAGAGTTCAACTTCAGGGATTTCATCAGGTGGCTTTGGAAGTAGTTTTTTAGGATCTTTGGCCGGAGCAATGGCTGGGATGGGACTTTATAATTTATTGTTTAACCATTCCGTTACTCCTATGGAGTTTGGAAAAGAAATGGGACTTAGCGAAGATGAAATTCAGCATGTTTTAGATGAAGAGCTTGATGAAATAGAAAGTAAACTTGATGAAATAGATTCAAAACTTGAAGAGCTTGATTCTAAAATAGATGAGGTCGGAGATAATGATGTTATGAATACCGATTATTTTGAAAGTTATGAAGAAGAAGACACGGTTGATGATGATTTTGGCGGAGGGTTTGACGATTTCGGGGGATTTGACGAAGTTTAATAAATCTTAAACTCGTCTATTTCTCCTTTTAAGTCTCCTATTTTTAAAACGTTTTTTACTTTTCCTTTTATTGTAACCCAGTATTTTGGGTTTATTGAAAGATAAACAATTCCTTTGTCCCCGACAAATACTTTGTTATAAAGATTTCCTTTTATACACGTTAAATTTTTTTCGCATTTACCTAATATATCAACATCTATTCTACCGTCTTTTTTTCTTCCTCCAAGGGCATAAAAAGTGTATGTTTTTTGTTTGCGGTTTATATAGTTGGGCAGATTGAAATATAAAGAAAGCACATCGTCTTTTACGTAATAGGGATAGGTTTCATTATTTTCAAGTTTTCCGTTAAAATATTTGATTTTGTATATTTTTTTGTTTTTATGGTCGAAAATAAAAACTTTTTTATAAATTTTATCTCCTTTTTTTCTTATACTTATATATTTTTGGGGGACTAGTATGCCTTTTTTTACTTTTCCTGTGCTTATATATATTTGAATAAGATGCTTTGAAAGGACTGCCGCCAGCCCTTTTGCGGTGACTACCGTTTTTATGCTATAGGATGTTTCGTTTTTTTCAAAAATGCCTTTAGCCGTAGCGATAGTTCCTAAAAGACCGTATTTGGCTTTATATGTGGCTTCCATTTTAAATGAAAACGCCAAAGTAGCTAAAAATAATAGTAAAATTACTCTCATAAAACGCCTTTTTAAATAATTATACCAAAGGAAGGAAATGAAAATAGTATTTTTAGACGCTTTAACGCTTGGACATGTTGATTTTGAAAGGTTTAAAAAATTTGGGGAGGTTGAAATTTATAAAACCACATCTCCTCAAAAAACTCTGGATAGAATAAAGGATGCTGATATTGTCGTTACGAATAAAGTGGTTATAAACAAAAATATCATGGATAAAGCGGAAAAGCTTAAGTTTATTCAGATTGCGGCAACCGGAATGAATAACGTTGATTTGGAATATGCGGCCAAAAAAGGAATAATAGTAAAAAACGTATCTGGATATTCTACAAAATCTGTTTTACAGCAAACGTTTGCGCTGGTACTAGGGCTTTTAAATAGAGTTAAATATTTCGATGAATATACGAGAAGCGAATATTCAAAAAGTGAAATTTTTACCCATATTGTGGACTGGTTTGAAATATCCGGTAAAAAATGGGGAATAATAGGTCTTGGGAGTATAGGAAAAGAAGTTGCAAAAGTGGCGGGGGCTTTTGGCGCGGAAGTGATTTATTATTCTACCAGCGGTAAAAACGATAATCCAAAATATAAAAGGGTAAGTTTGGATGAACTTTTAAAAACAAGCGATATCGTATCCATTCATGCTCCTTTAAACGAAAATACTAAAAATCTTATAAAATTTGACGAACTTATGAAAATGAAGGATGGGGCGATTATTGTTAATCTCGGAAGGGGAGGAATCATAAACGAACACGATTTGGCAAAAGCCCTTGAGATAAAAAATATTTTAGTGGGACTTGACGTATTTGAAAAAGAGCCTGTGGATTCTGATAATCCTTTACTAAAATTTAAGGATAAAACTCTTTTAAGTCCTCATATAGCATGGACAAGTATAGAGGCTCGTAAAAAACTTATGGATGGAATATATGAAAATATTAAAAAATTTGTAGAAAATTAGTTATCGTATTTTTCCCAATTATTTGATTTTATAATTGTTTTTAATAGTTTTGTATATTCTTCTTTTTTTTGAGAATAGTTATGAAGGGTTTCTGCCGCTTTTAAACCTTTAAATTTTTTCCCTTCTTTTTTTGTTTTATATCTGAGTTCCCTAAATTTTTTATATGCTGGGTTTCTGTTAAGGTTTCTCATATATGCGGCAATTGAATCTTCAAGGGAAGGAAAGATTTTTAGGGAATAATCGATAATAATGTGGTCGTAAGAGCTTTTTGGTTTTAATCCTTTGTTGGAGTATTCCCAATGCCCAAATATATTGTTTGCTTCTTTTACGAATCTGCTTTTTCCCCATCCGCTCTCGATTGCTGCTTGAGCTAGTGCTAGAGAGGGTGGAATGGTGTCTATTTTTTTCAAAAATGCTTCTTTGTCGGTTATATTTTTTATTTTATATATTTTGGCGGTTTTTGCGAGGAATTCTACTTTTTTAGGGTCTAAAAGAAAATATGGGTCATTAAAAATTTTTATAATTTTTTCTCTTAAAAATTTTATTTTTTTATTTTCTTCTTGTATTAAAGGAAGCATAATTTCTACGAAGGCTTTTTTTTGTTTTGAAGTTTCTTTTATATTGTAATACCATGAGGGAAAAGCTCCGTAAAGGTTTAAAGCCAGTAAAAATCCGATAAATTTTTTCATAGCGTTCCTTAAAAAAGAGTTGGCTCAAGAGCTTTTAATCTATAACTTTTTCTGTGAATTTCGCAATAACCGAATTTTTTTATAAGTTCTATATGCTCTTTCGTAATATAACCTTTATGTTTTTTAAAATTGTATTCGGGATATTTTTTGTCTATTTCAATCATATATCTGTCTCTGCTGACTTTTGCGAGAATACTGGCGGCACTTATTTCTTTGATTTTACTATCCCCTTTTATTATGGTTTCTATTCCGTCTACGCCGAAACTTGAGTTTCCGTCAAAAAGGTATTTTTTCGCTTTTATGGTATTTTTTATCTCTTTTAACGCATAATTTATGGCAAACGAGAGCCCTTTTTTATCAATTGTTTTGTTATCCACAAATACTATATGGTATTTGCAGGTTTGTTTAATGATTTCAAAAAGCTTCTCCCTTTTTTTCTCACTGAGCCTTTTTGAGTCATTAAGCATATTTAAATAATTCTCAATTTTCAATTCTCCATTCTCAATTTGAAATATACATCCGGCCATTACAAGAGGTCCCGCTATAGGACCGCGCCCTGCTTCATCTATTCCGCAAATCTCCATCTCCAAAATGGTATCACCTCCACTTCAAAATTTTTGTTTTCTATTTCAAATTCGTTTGATATTGTTATAATATCAACTTTTTTTACATCCGTTACTTTCTTAAGTTTTTCTTTTGCCACTTCTTCATCGGCAAAAGGTAAAACCAAAATCCCCCTTTCTTCTTCAGGTAAATAAAAAGTTAAAGTGTCTTTATAATATACTTTATTTCTGTTTAATTCCAAAAATATAATGTTTTCAAATGTATATTGAATATTTTTTCTGTTTGTTAAAATATTTTTAAAAGCAAAATTATAAGAGTAAAATTTTTTAGGTGATTTTGGGGATTCAAATTTGTTTACTTCGTAAATTATTCTGTTTTCCAAAAGTTCGTTTGTTATTTTATAAAAATTGTCTTTGCTTAACTTCATCTCTTTTTTCAATATTTGATATATTTGATAAAGAGTAAATTTTTCTCCTATATGCGAAAAAAAGAAAGCTAAGATTTTTTTATTAAAAGGTAAAAGCTCAAATGTTTCTTTTAAATATTCGTCTCTATAATACTCCTCTGCAAAAATTCTCGGAAAATTTCCAAGACGCAAAAATCTGTCAAAACACTGGTTTATGTTAGTTGTGTTTTCGAATGAGAAAAATTCTTCAAAATCCAAGCCTTTTAATTCTATTTTTTGAAAGCCTTCTATTTCGATGTTTTTTTGAGATATTATAAAGGTGGTTATTGGAGGAATAGGTACGGAAAAATCATAATTATCATATATAATCAAATCCACATTGTCAAAATCAAAACTTTTTTCTCTGTAATCTTCGAAATCTATATATTTATATTTCCCTTTAAAATTTTTTAAAAAATTAAAAACTAAAAAAGTTTTACCGACTCTTTTAGGACCTGTGATAATAGTGTTTTTTAACTCTAATTTGGTTTTTCTTTCAAAAATTTTTTTTGGAATGGTCAATCATATCCTTTTATTTTTGCTTTAAGGTATTATAACATAACCAAAAATCCAAGCAAGGCGATTATACTTTCATATAAAAACAGATATTTTCCATATAACCATCCTGAGACTATACTCCCAAGAAATGCCGCAAGCCCATAGCCTATTCCTGCATAAAACTGCTGGGCTAAAGTTTTGTTTTCATATTTTTTGGATAAATATAAAAGAGCGGATGTATGAAATATAGCAAATGAAAAAGCATGGATAATTTGGGATAGAGCTATTAAAAGTAAGTTTCCTGCAAAAAAATAAACCATAAGCCATCTTATTGAAGTTAAGAGTATTGAGATTTTTATCCATTTAATCGGTTTTAGCTTTTTTAAAAATTTGTGACCTATTATGAAAATAAAAATCTCTGCCGCAACTCCTATTGCCCATAGCCATCCGATATATTCTTCTTTTATTCCGTTTTGAATATTGTATATGGTAAAAAAATTGTAAAAACCTCCAAAACTTATTTGTAAGAGAATAACGCCGGTCCAAAATTTCCACTCTTTAAATAAATTAATTGCTTTATAATTTTTTTTGATTGTTTTATCTTCTAAAAACGAAAGAGCAGTTAAATTTGTTAAAAGCATAAGAATAATAAAAAGCCATATAAGATTTCCGCTTATATAAGAGAAGATAATTCCAAAAAGCATAAATCCTATACTTCCAAAAACCCGTGACAATCCGTATTTTTCTTTTAACTTTTCTATAGCTATTGCTTCGATATATGGAAATACCACGGCAAATGAAGCTCCGATGATAAAAAAAGATATTAAAATCAAATAAAAACTATTACTTAAAAGTAGAAAAGAAGAAAGTGAGGATAAAACAAGAGCTAAAATATAGTCTTTTTTAGTAAGAGGTTTTTTTAAGTAAATAAAAGGGGTTAAAAATCTGGCAATAGGCATCATAGAAAATAAGATGCCTATTTGATAAGGTTCAAAGCCTGTTTCTTTAAAGTATTTCGGTAAAAATATGACATAATCACCTATTAACGTAAAAAAAATAAAATAATATAAACTAAGCGTTATAAAAAATTTGTTCTTCAAAATGAATTTATCTTTCTTTTTAATTTCCTCTGCTTCCTGGTTTAATCGGAGCGCATGCTCCCATTTTGCATAAAGGGCAGTTTTCAGGGGCATACGCTTCAAATTCAAAATCTTCAAGAGCAAAAAACGGTTTGTCGGCTGGTAATTTGCATTCTGGTTTTCTTTCATTTTTGCCGTTTACTCTTTTGCAGATTCCTCTGTTGGCTATTGCGGCAAACCCTACTACTTCACCGCCTCTTTTTTCGATTTCTTTTGCGGCTTCCATGGCGCTGCCGCCTGTTGTAATAATATCTTCACAAATCAGTACTTTTTCACCTTCTTTTACCTCAAAGCCTCTTCTTAGCGTCATGTCCCCGTTTACTCTTTCGGTAAAAATAAATCTGACTCCAAGGGCGCGTGCAAGTTCGTATCCTGCAAGAAGTCCTCCTATTGCCGGAGAGCATACGGTATCCACTTTTAATCCCGCTTCGATAATCTGTTTTGCAAGTTCACGAGCCAGTTTTTCCGCAACCTCCGGATATTCCAAAACTCTTGCGCTTTGAAGGTAATATTCGCTGTGTTTACCGCTGCTAAGCAGAAAATGCCCTTTTAAAAGGGCTCCGTGTTTTTCGTATATTTCTTTTACGTTCATATCGGTTCCTAATTATACTTTCATAACGTCGTCTATTTTTTTATTTACTATTTCGTCAACTTTTGCCACATAACTGTCCGTAATTTCCTGTACTTTATCAAGTCCTCTTTTTTGGTCGTCTTCTGTAATTTCTTTGTTTTTGAACATTTTTTTGATTTCGTCGTTTGCTTCTCTTCTTATGTTTCTTATTGCTATTTTTGCTTTTTCCCCGAATTCTTTTGCTTTTTTAGCCTGTTTTTTTCTTTCTTCTTCCGTCATAGGAGGAAAATAAAGTTTTATAGTATCTCCGTCGTTGTTAGGGTTTGCTCCGACGTTTGCTTCTTGAATCGCTCTTTCTATGTCGTTGATAATTCCTTTATCCCATGGACTTATTACGATTGTGGTAGCATCTACGGCGTTAATGTTGGCTACCTGATTTAAAGGCGTAGGCGCTCCGTAATATTCAACTTTTACTCCGTCAAGAACGTGAATTGATACTCTACCCGTTCTTAATGTATTTAGGTCTTTTTTAAGTACTTCTATACTTTTTTCCATATGTTCCTTGGCAAACTCAAATACTTCTTCCATTTTATTCCTCCTTTAAAATTAATTGTGAAATTATTTTATAATTATAACTTATAATAAC
>JBDONV010000118.1:0-348 GCA_039831165.1 Nautiliaceae bacterium
TTTTTAGCTATGAGTGTAAAACTATCAATTTCAATTTTTTTCAATTCTTTTTTCCATTTAAATTTGTTTTTATTGGAAATAGGTTTAAATATTAAATTTGAATGATGTTTTCCTATATACTTTTTGCTATATTTGTAAAATTCTAACATTGATTCTTCAAAGGGTACATCTAAAAATTCACATATAAGAGATAAAATTTTTTTTGGATTATCTAACAAATCCTCATATTTTATTGTTATTTTATTTTCTGGATTTATTTTTTTGAAAGATTCTTCTATCTTTTTTATTTTATATATCCAATCCAAAGCTATTACAGGAGCATTATTTTTGGTAGAATCCATTTTTCGC
>JBDONV010000118.1:358-3539 GCA_039831165.1 Nautiliaceae bacterium
ACCGTCTCTTACTATATGAATAAACTTAGCATTTGGAAAGAGCATTCTTAAGATATCTATTTTTCTAAAAAAAGAAGGAGTTTTATCTCCCCAATAAAGTTTTCCTTCTAATTTTGCATAAAATGAATATAAATTTGATATAAGCTCCTTAAGAGAAATTCTTCCTTTGCTTTTTATTTCTTCAAATAAGCTTGAAAAATCCTTATTCCATAATTCAAATTGTGGATTTTTAGATATATAATTTATTACTCTGTCTAATTCTTTGCCTTGAAAAACATAATTTAAATACTTTTCTTTTAATAATGGCATTAAAAAAGTCCCTTCTTCTGGAATAGCTAATTTGGAATGACTATTTAGTATTAGTCTTAATAAAGTTGTCCCAGAACGTTGTGTACCAACAATAATAAAAGGTTGGGGCACCTAACTTAACCTCCTATTTAAGTTTTATGAAAGACTGTTTATAAAATTTTTTAAATATTCCTCAAAATCTTTTCCGACTTCTGGATGTTTAATAGCAAAATGTAAAGTAGCTTTTAAGTATTCGAGTTTATTTCCTGTATCAAATCTTAGACCTTCAAATCTGTAAGCATATATAGAGTTTTTCTTATTTAAGAGTTTTAAAGCATCTGTAAGTTGATATTCCCCTTTTTTATCAGGTTTTATAACTTCTAAATATTTAAAAATTTCTGGAGTCAAAACATATCTTCCAATAATTGCTAAGTTTGAAGGAGCTTTATTTATAGGAGGTTTTTCTACTAGCTCTTCTATTAAATATTAAATTTTTATCTTCTTCTAAAACTTTCCCAGAAACTACTCCATAATTACTAACTTTTTCCCATGGAACTTTATATACAGATAAAATCGAGGCCTGATAAGTTTCAAATTTATCTATTAAAGTTCTTAAAAGAGGTTTTTCATCTTCTATAATTTCATCTCCAAGAAGAACTGCAAAGGGACGATTTCTTATTACTCTTTTTGCCATTAAAATTGCATGTCCTAAACCTTTAGCTTCTTTTTGTCTTATGTATATGGGTTCTATCATACTTGAAACCTCTTTTACTATTTTTAAAAGCTTGTATTTTCCTTGTCTTTCCAAATGATATTCAAGTTCTGGAGAAGCATCAAAATAATCTTCTATAGCTCTTTTGTATCTACCAGTTACAAACACTATAGTTTTTATTCCACTTTTTGCAACTTCTTCTACAATATAATGAATAACTGGTTTATCCACAATACCTATCATTTCCTTAGGTTGGGACTTCGTTAAGGGTAAAAATCTTGTTCCAAATCCTGCTACGGGAATTACTGATATATCTATCATTTTAAACACCTCATTGCTTCAACTGTATAAATAATTAAATCTTCCCATTGTTTTATAATTTTTTTTAGGTCAAACTTTCTCTCTACTATTTTTCTTCCTTCAATAGCAAAATTTCGTCTTAAGGTAGGCTCCTTTAAAAGGATTTTTATTTTTTCTGCTAAAGAATATTCATCATCTACCGGTACCAAAAATCCATTTTTTCCATGTTCTATAATTTCGCTTGGCCCATAAGGACAATTTGTAGAAATAACTGGAGTTCCGCACGCCATAGCCTCTAATAAAACATTAGGAAAACCTTCATATTTGGAAGATAATACAAAAATAGTAGCTTTACTTATGTATTTATAAGGGTTTTTTTTAAATCCTAAGAACTTAACTTCCTTCTCCAAATTTAAATCTTTTACTAATTTTTTTAATCTCTTTTCCTCTTCTCCTTTTCCAAGAATTATTAAGTTAGCTTTTATACCTGCATCTTTTAGGATTTTCATTGCTTTAATAAGTAAAGAATAATTTTTTTGTTTTGTTAATCTACCACAAGATATTATAATAGGCTTATTATCATTCTTAAATACTGGTTCTTCGGTAATTTTTTCCCTTTTTAATGTATCAATTTTTTTTATGTTGATTGGATTATATATAACCTTTAGTTTCGTAGTAGGGATTTTAAAACAGCTTGAAAGAGAGTTTTTTACTCCCTCAGATACGGCAATAACAACATTTGCAAAAGGATACAATTTAGATATTAATTTTAATTTTATTCTAGAAAATCTTTGATTTTTTAGATTATCTATTGGGTTACAATGTTCACTAATAACAAGAGGAATTTTTTTTCCAGATAATAACCAACTTATGGTAACAAATATATTAGTATAAGTTAAAAAAGATACTATTACGTCATATTTTCCAGATTGAAAAATATTTTTTAATTTATAAATAATGGATACTAAATCAAGATAATTTCGTTTATTAAAAGAAAAATATTTAATATCACTAGGTACATTGTAGTCTACCTGAGGAAAAAAAGTACATAGAGATATACCAAATTTATTTCTATCTAAATTTTCCAAAATATGAACTAAAACTCTTTCTGCACCGCCGCCAGCAAGAGAATTTATAATAAATAAAACTTTAATTTTTTTCATGAACCTCCCTCCACCAAATATAAAAAACTAATAAAGTAAAAAGCCTTCCATTATGATCAATACCGTTTAAATGCTCTTTTAATAAACATCTTTCAAAATAAGAGGGAGGCGGATGCCCCCCCAAAACACTTTGGTAAAATTTTGAAAAAATAATAAAGGAGCCAAAAGATGCACACAATGGATATTATACTACAAAGCAGAATAGAAGCTACTTTAATAAGAGACTTAGAAATTAAAAGAAAGGATTTTCAAAAATTAAAACGCGAATTTTCCATAGCTTATGAGGATTTTTTAAAAGAACACTTCTACAAAAAGGAAAGAAAAAGAAAATATGGGGGAGGTAGAAAAAGGAGATTATCTCCTACGGAGGCTCTTTTACTATTTCTTTTTAAAACAAAATACAATGTTACTTTTCTTGTTTTAGGATGGTTTTTTGGAATCTCGGAGGCATCAGCTCACAGATATTTTATGTTAGCAAAGGAAGTTTTAAAAAAGATTCTTCCTCTAGCGCTAGACGGTTTTGAAAGAAAGTTAATAAAAATAATAGAAGAGGAAGGTTCCAAAAAAGTAAAGGTAAATAGCTTAGAAGAATTTTTAAAAGTAATTGGAATGAAGGATGAAGAGGCAATATTTTTAGTGGATGTAACAGAACAACCTGTAGGAACACCGAAGGGAAAGGAAGATAGAAAAAAATATTACTCGGGTAAAGAGAAAGATC
>JBDONV010000118.1:3549-4528 GCA_039831165.1 Nautiliaceae bacterium
CACGAAGGAAGCAAGCATGATAAAAGAATATTTGAAGATAGTTTGTTAAAGGAAATAAATAACATAAAACATTTCCGGGTTAATTTATTTGTAGATAAAGGATATGAAGGAATTGAAAAATTAATCTTTGCGGGAAGTGTAAAAGTATATATTCCTAAAAAGGAAAGAAAAAAATTAAGTGAAATAGAAAAAGAAAGAAACAAGTATATAAATCAAGAGAGAGTGAAAATAGAACATATATTTGGAAAAATAAAGAGAAGTAGAATTTTGCTAGAAAGGTATATGGGAAAGGATAGGAAAGTAAAGTATAAAAATTTATTAGATATATACAAGGTAAAAATAGGACTTTTAAACTATGCAAAAGGAGCTAATTGGCGGGTTATATAAAATAAAGGGCTTTATTAAACTAATGAATTTAGCTTTTAGTACCGTATTTAAATTGTAGAAACAGAAATAAGTTGCTAAATTCGAGAAGATATAATTTAAAAAATTAAATGATTTTATTTTTTTGTTTTAATTTTTTCAAAAAAACTTTTGATTTGTTACGGGGTAGATCTCTCTACTTTTATTTTGAAAGATGTTTAAAGATTAAATCGGCACCCAAAAATGAAAGGGTGCCGGGTACATATAATCAATTAAACTCCTAATCTATAAAGTAAAGTTACATAAGGAACAGAGGAGTTTCCTAGAGGGAGTGTCCCAAAAACTGTGTAAATTTCATTATACCTCCAAGCGTTCTTTGAAAATTTCAGATAGCTGGCCGTAAATAATGGACCAATTCTTTACCTTGCTTTTTTCCCATTTCTTTTCAAGGCGTTCTATCGCCAAGTAAAGATTTTTTATCAGAGCTTCATCACTAGGAAATACTCTCTTTTTATCTGTCACTCTTCTAAAAGCGCTATTTATGCTTTCTATTATATTTGTTGTGTACATTATTTTTCTCATTTCATAGGGATACTTGAAGTATGTCGTTAGCTCT
>JBDONV010000070.1:0-4524 GCA_039831165.1 Nautiliaceae bacterium
CTACACATCCGCCCTGAAGCTGAACGAAAACAACAGGTTTTTTTACATCAATTAAGGTAACATCGCCTCCGTCCATTTGAAGCATAGGGCGGATTTCCTCTAAAACTCCCGCCACCGCTTCTTTTAAGTCTTCATTAGAAAAAGGAATATCCGCCATATTATTCTCCTACGAATTCGATAATACACATCTCCGCAGCGTCACCTCTTCTAAATCTTGTTTTGATTATTTTAGTATATCCGCCGTTTCTGTTTACATATTGAGGAGCTATTTCTTCAATAAGTTTTTTAGTAGCCGCTTTTGCTCTTTCGTTACTTCCTAATTTTGAATATACATATCTGTGAGTATTCAAGTCAGGATTTTTTTTAGCTTTAGTAACTATTTTTTCAATATATCTTCTAAGCTCTTTTGCTTTTGGAACGGTAGTTTCAATACTTCCGTGTTCAATTAAATCGCAAGCCAAGTTTCTAAGAAGCGCTCTTCTGTGTTCGCTGTCGCGCCCTAACTTTCTGTAACCATGCTTATGTCTCATTACTCTTCTCCTTTAAGTTTCGCAAGTTTTTCTTCTATGGCCTTTTTCAATTCAAGAGGCAATGTTTTGGAAATAGAAAAACCAATTTCTTCTAATTTCTCAAAAATTTCTTCTAAAGATTTAGTTCCAAGATTTTTAATATTGGCTATTTTTTCTTTACCCATTAATACAAGTTCACCTACATACTTAATTCCGGCTCTGTCAAGCGCGTTAAAACTTCTGCTTCTTAAATTTAAGCTTTCAATAGGTTCAAATAAAATATTGTATTCTTCTGGTAATTCTAAGTTTTCGGTCTTTTTAGGCTCAAGTTTAAATTCTTTTGAAAATACGCTAAACTGATTTAGATAATTATTAATGGCATCTTTAAAGGCGTCGATAGGATCAACCTGCCCGTCTGTTTCAACCTCAAAAATAACTTTTTCAAAATTAGGGTCGTCTTCGATTAAAATATTCTCAATATTGTATACCACTTTTTTAATAGGAGAAAAATACGCATCAAGCCCTATATAACCTTCAGGAAGTTCATCCCTATAATTTTCGACAGCGACGAATCCCATTCCTTTTTTAATAATAATACTTAATTTTAATTCGCCTTCTTCGTTTAAAGTAGCGATATATTCATCAGGGGTAACGACATCAACTTCATCGTTAATTAAATCTTCTCCTCTGATTTCTTTAGGACCTACAAACGTATAATTAACCGTGATTTCTTTTTTTTCAGGGTCTTTTATTTTAAATCTTATATTTTTAAGATTTATAATAAAGCTTGCTACGTCTTCAAGCATTCCTTTTAAAGAATCAAATTCGTGCTTAACTCCATCTATTTTTAGAGCAACGGGAGCATATCCGGCAGTCGCCGCAATTAAAACTCTTCTAATCGGATGGGCCGCACTTACTCCAAAACCCGCTTCAAAAGGGTAAACCTCGATTCTTGCGAGATTTCCCTCTTTTTGATAGGAAAATTCGGTTGGAATTAAAACTTCTGTTTTTATTTTATTCATTTTTTAGCCCCTATTATTTAGAGTATAGCTCAACTACAAGTCTCTCATCTACTGGAATGTTTACTTCACTTCTCTCAGGAATTCTTTGGAATACGCCTACCATTTTTTCTTTGTCAACGTCAACCCAAGGAGCTATACCTGTTTGAGCGGTTAATTCTAACGCTCTTTGAATTTGAGGATTGTTTTTTGATTTCTCTCTGATTTCAATTCTGTCACCCTCTTTAACTAAATAAGAAGGAATATTCACTTTTTTACCGTTAACAAGTACATGTCCGTGAGTTACAAGTTGTCTTGCAAATCTTCTAGTAGTGGCAAATCCCATTCTGTAAACTACATTATCCAGTCTTCTTTCAAGAAGTCTGATAAGGTTTTCCCCCGTACTTCCTTCTTGTCTGTTTGCTTCTTTAAAAAATCTTCTAAATTGCTTTTCAAGAACACCGTAATAATATTTGATTTTTTGTTTTTCTCTTAACTGTTGCCCGTATTCTGAAATTTTTGTTCTTCTTTGCCCGTGTTGTCCAGGAGCATAAGGTCTTCTATCAAGCGCAGATTTACCCGCAAGTCTTCTTTCACCTTTTAGTTCCAAACTAACACCAAGTCTTCTCTCTATTCTTTCAACAGGTCCTGTATATCTAGCCATCGTTACACCCTTCTTCTTTTTCTTGGTCTACAACCGTTATGCGGTAACGGAGTAATATCTTTCATCCATAAAACTTTAATTCCGTCAATAGCACCTACTGTTTTAACGGCAGTTTCTCTACCGCCTCCAGGTCCTTGTACTTTAATTCCGACTTCTTTAATTCCGTATTCTTTAGCTTTTGCCATAGCATCTTCTACAGCTTGTTGAGCTGCAAACGGAGTTGATTTTTTACTTCCTTTAAACCCTAAAGCACCAGCGGAACTCCAGCATAAAGCGTTACCCATTTCATCAGTTACGGTAATCATTGTATTATTAAAAGTAGCTGCGATATATACTACACCGCGTCCTACTTGTTTTTTAATTTTTTTCTTTTTAGTTAATTTTCTTTTTGCCATCATCTACCCCTTATTTCGCTTTTGCGCCAACAGTTTTTCTTTTACCTTTTCTGGTACGCGCGTTAGTCTTAGTTCTTTGACCTCTAACAGGCAGTCCGCGTCTGTGTCTTAGACCTCTGTAGCAGCCTAAATCCATAAGTTCTTTAATGTTAAGCTGAACGATTTTTCTAAGTTCACCCTCAACAATGTAATTATTTTGAATTTCTTTATTTAAAATAGAAATTTCTTCTTCAGTAAGTTCATAAACTCTTTTTTCAGGGTCGATTCCTGTGTCTTTAAGTATTTTTCTGCTTGTTGTAAGACCTATTCCGTAAATATACGGAAGAGCATATTCTATTTTTTTCTTTTTAGGTAAGTCAATACCAGCAATTCTCGCCATGTTTTATCCTTGTCTTTGTTTATGTCTTGGATTTTCGCAAATTACCCTAACAATGCCTTTTCTTTTTACGATTTTGCATTTAGGACAAATTTTTTTAACTGATGCTCTAACTTTCATAACTTCTCCCTTTGTTTTAATAGACAATACCCCTTAGGTACAAAGACCAGCCCTTGCAACATTTAACAAAAATAAATGATGCAAAGCCTCTTTTACGTTCAGGGGGATGGAATTATACCAAATTTTGAATTGAGAATTGAGAATTGAGAATTGAGAATTGAATGTTTTATGCTAAAATAATCTCTTTTTTTAGGTTATTATTTCCTTAAAAAAAGGAAAAAGAGAAAAAACTCTTTATTTTAATGAAAAATGAATGCCATTAAACCAATAAAGGCAAGCGTTATTGTACCTATATTGATTTTATCAAATTCCCGTTTTAAAAGAGCTAACACCAGGTACATAACAAATCCTGCACTAAGCCCAATTGTAATGGAATATGTAAGAGGCATTAAAATAACAGTCACAAAAGCACTTACGGCTACAGTATGGTCTTTAAAATCGATATTCTTAAGCTCACTAAACATCAATACCCCAACCATCACCAAAATAGGATAAATCGCATTGCTTGGAATTGCTTTATATAAAGGAAGAAAAAACAAGGTAGTAATAAATAAAAGCCCCGTTACAACGGCGGTCAGTCCCGTTCTTCCCCCTTCTTCAACCCCAACGGCACTTTCTATAAACGAGGTAGTGGTGGAAGTACCAAGACTTGCTCCTATCACCGTTGCGGCGGCATCCGCCTCAAGCGTTTTTTGAAGTTCTTTGCTTCCGTCTTTAAAAAGCCCGGCTCTCATACCAATTCCAGCAAGAGTACCTATAGTATCAAACATATCGGTAATTAAAAACGTAACTATTACGGGAATTAAAGAAAGAGTTAAAGCACTTGTTATATCGAATTTAAAAGCAATAGGAGATATACTAGCCGGAGCAGACACAATACCATCCGGTAGTTTAGCAATTCCAAAAATCCACGCAACTACAGTGGTTACCAAAATAGACAAAATAAACGCACCTTTTAGTCTATAAGCATAAAATAAAGCAGCAGTTATAAAACCAAAAACACCAAGTAGTACATTAGGGTCTTTTATATTCCCAAGTCCCACCAAAACAGCGTTGTTATTGGTTATAAGTCCCATACCCTGAAGACCTATAAACGCAATAAACATACCTATACCGGCACTTATTGCCCTTCTTAAATCAATAGGTACAGACTCAAGCACCCACACCCTAAATTTAGTAAAAGAAAGAGCTAAAAATATAAGACCCGATATCATAACTATCCCAAGTGCTGTTTGCCATGGGATTCCCATACCTTTTACAAGCCCGAACGTAAAATAGGCGTTAAGTCCCATGCCCACACTCATAGCAACAGGCGTATTGGACCAAAAACCGTTTAAAACGGTTGCTATAATAGTAACAACAGCCGTCGCCGTGATTAAAGCGTCAAAAGGCATACCCGTCAGGCTCATAATAGAAGCGTTTACAGGAACAATATACATCATAGCCAAAAATGTGGAAAAAC
>JBDONV010000236.1:0-4398 GCA_039831165.1 Nautiliaceae bacterium
ATTATTTTACCCCAATTTACAATTCTGAAACAACTTACTGGTTTTTTAAATTTTTCAACGGATACGGCGAAAGTCTAATAGATTACAATAAAAACGTTACAAGAATAGGAGCAGGAATTGCTTTTTACAGGGATATTTTTTAAATTTAAGAATGTTTTTTTAAAAATTCTATAAATTCATTAATATCCATTGGTTTTGCAAAATAATACCCTTGAAAATAATCAACTCCTATTTTTTCAAGGATTTTAAAATGTTCTATACTTTCAACACCTTCTGCAACTGTTTTTAAATTTAAGTTTTTTGCCATATTTACTATTGTTTGAACAATTACAAAATCATTTCTATCTTCAAGCATATCCCTTACAAAACTCATATCGATTTTAAGATTATCAACGGGAAGCTGTTTTAAATATTGAAGAGATGAATATCCCGTTCCAAAATCGTCAATACTAAAATCCATTCCGTACAAACTTTTAATTTTTTTAATATTTTCCAAGGCTTTATTTATATTTTTTACAAGCACTTGTTCAGTTATCTCAAGTTCTATATATTTACCTTCATCTTTTGAAAATACTTTTAAAATATCAATAAAATCATCTTCATAAATATCTTTACCTGATATATTAACTGCAATTTTAATTTTTTCAGGCAGTTTATTTATTATTTTTTTTGCCTCTTGCAACACTTTTTCGGTTATTTTTGGCATTAAGTTAAACTCTTCGGCTATATCTAAAAATTCATCAGGATAAACAATACCTTTATCGGGGTGATTCCATCTAATCAAAGCTTCAGCCCCGATAATCTTTTTATTTTTATCCACCTGCGGTTGTAGATGTAAAATAAACTGGGATTCTTTAATGGCTGTTTCCAATTCCCTTTTTATTTTATATGCTCTTTCAATCTTCTCTTTTAGTTTCTCATTATATATTTCAATACCGTTTTTAGAAATTTTTTTTACACTGTACATTGCGGTATCTGCATATTTTATAATACTATATGTATCTTTTATCTGTTCATCAATCAATACTATACCTATACTAGCAGTTGTTTTAATTTCTATATCTTTAATAATAAAAGGCTTTTGTATTTCATTGATAATTCTTTGGGCAATTTCCACACTCTTTTTTAATGCTTTTTCTTTTTCATTTGATAAATCCACAAGCAATACTGCAAATTCATCACCTCCGAGTCTGCTTGCAATATCTATTTCTCTTATACAGTTTCTTAGCCTTTTAGCTATTTCTTTAAGAAAAACATCGCCTATATTATGCCCAAGAGAATCATTAATGTCTTTAAAATTGTCTATATCCAAATATATTAAACTACTGTAAAGATTTCTTTTTGATTTTTTAATAGCATCATCGATTTTTTCTAAAAGAAGAGTTCTTTTAGGCAATCCTGTTAATTCATCATAAAAAGCAAGTTTTCTTATTTTTTCTTCATAAGTTTTTAAATCTGTCAAATCTACAACAACCCCTACCCCTTCAATTATTTTATTATCTAATTCTACATAAGAGGTAAAAAGTTCTATAAAATATTTTTTTTTTAATATATTATATTCACCTTTATAATACCCTTTTTCTTTATTAAAAACTTTTTTTAAAGTTATAAATATTTTTTCTTCTTTTATATTTTTCAAATTAAATCCTATAAGTTTATCTTTTGATATATTCAATTTTTCCGCTAAAAAATTATTGCATTTTATAATAGTAAAATTTTTATTATAAAAAAAAATTCCTATTGGTATATCTTCACATATATGACGAAAATATTGATTTTGTATGCTAAGTTCATTTGATTTGTTAGAAAGTTCACGATTAAGGTTTAAAATATTAATATATTGGAAATTGGTTTTAATAGCGAGTTTTAAAATTATAAACAGATACAAAATAAGTATAAACGCCATAATTTTATAAATAATTCCTCCATGGGAAAAAAAATACCAAACGGGCGGTAAAATTAAAAAAACTTCAAATAATATTATTGCCTTTTTTGAATAAAAAAGAGTGGATATTGCCCCGGCACTTATTCCTGCAGTAATAAAAATCATAAAATACTTTGAAATTTCATATTTTGGTTCGATTATAAAATATATGCTTGAAAAAATAAAAGCGGATATACTTACTAAAATCAAAAAAATTTGATAATGCTTTTTGTAGTTTTTATCTTTAAAAAAAGACAAATAATCAAAATATCTGATTAAACTAATAAATACAAAACTTATAAACCAATATATTATATTTACATCTTTTTCAATTAAATAAAGCACAATACATTCTAAAAAAGCAAGAAAAACAATAGTTGATAAAGAATATCTCAAATTTTCATAAAGTTTATTTATTTGTTCTTTAAGGATTTGTTTATTATTCAAAATAAACCCTTTTTTTCAAATTATAACAGATAAAAGAAAAAAAGAAGAAAAAAAAGAAGTTAAAGCATTTCAAGCAGTGTTATAACAGTATCCACACCAAATCCACTAGCACCATGAGGATTACAACCCCACTCTTTTTCCACAAAAGCAGGTCCTGCGATATCAAAATGAGTCCATTTGTCTTTATTTTCTTCTTCTATAAAATTACTTAAGAAAAGCCCGGCAGTTAATGCCCCACCGTATCTGCTGCTTGCAATGTTACAAATATCTGCTACGTTGCTTTTTAGCAGTTTTGGCAGATATTTGTTAAACGGAAGATATGCAAAATGCTCTCCCCTTTTTTCACCAACTTCAATTGCTTTATTAATAGTATTTTTATTAAAGCCCATCACTCCAGCCGTATATTCCCCCAGCCCTACAACACAAGCACCCGTCAAGGTTGCAAAATCCATAATAGCGTCAAAATCTTTTATGTTTTCTTGTGCATAGCAAAGACAATCAGCTAAAACCAGTCTTCCTTCAGCATCAGTATTTCTAACTTCTATCGTTTTTCCATTTTTAGCTTTTAATACATCATCTGGTTTATAGGCGTTTCCTCCTATCATATTTTCAGCAGCGCCTAAAATAGCATGAACCTCAATATCAAGCCCAAATTCGCTAATAGCTTTTATAATTCCAAGTACCGTTACAGCTCCTGATTTATCACTTTTCATTGTAACCATATAGTCTGCCGGTTTTAAACTAAGTCCACCGCTGTCATAAGTAAGACCTTTACCAACCAACACTACTTTTCTTTTTGCGTTTTTAGGTTTATAAGTGATATGGATTAATCTCGGAGGATTGGCGCTTGCTTTTCCTACGGCATAAAATGCCCCATATCCGTTCTCTCTTAGCCACTCTTCGTCATAAATTTTACAATCAAGTTTATTTTCTTTAGCTACTTCCTCGGCAATAGCAGCAAGTTTTGCCGGTGTTATTTCATCCGGCATAGAATTGATTATATCTCTTACAAAACATATGGCATTCGCTCTTATTTTCGCTTCTTTGATAATATCTTCAAAATCCCTTTTCGAATTGATTGCGATTTTTTTAACAGGATGTTTTGCTTTTTCGCTTTTATATTTATCAAACTCATAATCCCCTAAAATAAACCCTTCAAAAAAACTTAAAAGCAAATCTTTATCTTTTGTATTAGGAGGCGTAATTTCCACACTTTCAAATTTATAATTTTTAAGCGCTTTGATGATTTTAGCAGTTGCAGTCTTTAAATTTTCGCTGTTAATTTCCTCAATTCCTACATATATTCTTTTTTTATCAGGAAGTACTAAAACTTCTCCGTCTTTGCCGTTAAATCCGTACTCTTCAAATTTTTTACTTCCATTTACAACAATTTCAGCTTTAACTTGACCTTTACCTTTAATAAATTCCATCTACTCCTCCTCTTTTTTATTAATATACCATAAAATTCCCCATAACACCAATACGAATATAAGTGAAATATACCAATGTTCTTTAGCCCATTTTAATATTTTTAAGAGTTCTTCTCCAAAATAATAAGCCGGAATAATCGTAAAGCTTGCCCATACAAAAGCCGAGATTAAATTAATAATAGCATATTTCTTAGGATCATATCCGCTAACACCTATCGCCATAGGAATAATTGTTCTCATACCGTAAATAAACCTTTGAAAAAAAATCACCCAACCACCATATTTTCTAAGAAGTAATCTTGCTTTAGCAAATTTTCTCCGATGAACTTGAAGTTCTTTTAAAACCCATCTTTTATTTATACGTCCAAGATAAAAATATATCTGATCCCCTATAAATCCGCCTAATGCCGCTACCAATATAGCCAACCATAAATTCATATCACCCGTATGTGAAAGTATCCCGGCCATAACAAGACCGGTTTCACCTTCCATAATAGACCAAAAGAAAAGAATTATATAACCATACTCTTTTAAAAGATGTATTAGATTTTCTTCACTGAAAAACTCTTTTATAGAGTTTAAATCAAACCCATATAA
>JBDONV010000093.1:0-4389 GCA_039831165.1 Nautiliaceae bacterium
TCAAACAGTATTCCTTATTTTGGGACGAGTATCTATTTTGAGGATACGGCTTCGGTAATTGTCAATTTGAGTAACGGAGATTATTTTATAAGAGATGAAAAAGGGAAAAAATTTGATAATCTTTTTAGAAAACCTTTTTTTGCCAATTTCAGACATGACGTTATTATTTTCGAAAAAGCTTATAAAAATCCTGATATTGTCCAGAAACTGGCTAATCATAATTTAAAATTCAGAGCTCCCGGTGCTCTTAGTCTTTCTTTGGCTTATGGAGAATCAAGCAAGGCCGTTATTTATAAAGGCGAGATAAGAGAATTTGATATTGCGGCGGCTAAATTTTATAACAGTGACTGTTTTTGGCATTTTGAGGAAGATTTAATAGTTATGAGTCCTAAATACGAGTATTTGGAGGAAGTGTTAAAAATTATAAAGGAATAGACCATGGGATTTGGAGATTTTCTAAAAAAATTTAAAAGACCACAACCCACTAAAGACGAAAAACCCACCAGCTGGATAAAATGTCCGGCGTGCGGGTCCATAAGTTTTTATAAAGAGGTAAAAAAAGAAAACAACACCTGTCCTAAATGCGGATATCATTTCAGGATGAGCGCAGAGGAGAGAATAAAACTTTTGGCGGATGAAAATACGTTTGTAGAGTATGACAAAAACCTGGAACCGAACGACCCTCTTAATTTCGTGGATAAAAAAAGCTATAAAAAAAGAATAGAGGAAGGGTATAAAAAAACAGGAAGAAAAAGCTCAGTGATTTCTGGAGAATGTGAAATAAACGGAATTCCTACTCAGCTGGTGGTGTTTGATTTTGCTTTTATGGGAGGAAGTCTAGGAAGCGTTGAAGGTGAAAAAATAGTAAGGGCCGTTATGAGAGCCATTTCAAAACAACAGGGCGTCGTAATTGTTTCCACAAGTGGTGGGGCTAGAATGCAGGAGAGTACGTTTTCTCTTATGCAGATGGCAAAAACCTCAGCGGCCCTTGCAAGCCTTGCCGAACATAAACTCCCTTACGTTTCCGTGCTTACAGACCCGACTTTCGGAGGAGTTAGCGCTTCTTTTGCGTTTTTGGGAGATTATATTATAGCGGAACCCGGGGCTATGATAGGGTTTGCAGGTCCTAGGGTTATAAAGCAGACGATAGGAGAAGATTTGCCCGAAGGTTTTCAAAGAGCCGAATTTCTGCTAGAACATGGTCTTATAGATATGGTGGTAAAAAGAGATGAGCTTAAAAAAACGGTTGCAGATTTGCTGAAATACTCCTTAAAGAGCGTTTAATGGCTCTTTACGCCCTTTTGGATTTTGATACGCTGCAAAAATACGGCGTTTCCATAGAGGAGTTTTGTAAAAGCGCAAAAGGTTTAAAAGCAAAAATCTTGCAGTACAGGGATAAAAATTCTTCGTTGGAAGAAAAGAAAAAAAGACTTTTTGAAATCAGAAAATTTTGGAAAAAAACTCTTATAATCAATGATACGGTTGAACTTTTGCCTTATTGTGACGGCATTCACATAGGACAGGAGGATTTGGAAAAACTTTCAGCTGATATGAAAATCTCCAAAAAAGAGGTAATAGAGTTTTTAAGACAAAACGGGAAAAAAGTGGGGCTCTCCACCCATAATAAAGAAGAGATACTTGAAGCCAATAAATTTCCCCTCTCTTACATAGGTCTTGGGGCATACAGACCGACTTCCACAAAAAACACCTCTAATATTCTCGGAGAGAAAGTTATAGACCTTATAAAATATTCTTATCATCCGGTGGCCGTAATAGGCGGAGTTAAAATTTATGATAAAATTCCGTCAAAATTTAAGGTGGTAGGAAGCGATATATGCAGATTAACGTCTATTCGATTGAAAAAAAAGAGGATTTTCAAAATGAAATAAAGGAATTTATAAAAAAATCCCGTCAGTTTGCAAATGTCAATAACGTTACTCTCTATTCAAAAAACCTTTCAAAAACCGATAATCCCCAAAAAGAGTATTCCAAAATTTTAGAAAAATATACCGAGTCCGGTTTTAATATTATTCTCTCCCCTGAGGGAAAACTTGTGGACAGTTTTGAATTCGCAAAATTTTTTGAACATTCTCATGTGAATTTTTTTATAGCCGGGGCGTACGGATTTGAAGAAACGTTTAAAAAAAAGGGAAAACTTATATCGCTGAGCCCTCTTACTATGAGTCATAAAATAGCCAAACTGGTGCTTTTTGAACAGATTTACAGAGGGCTTAGCATAAAGCACAACCATCCATATCATAAATAAAAGGAGAAAAAATGAGCGTAAACGTAAATCACTTTAAAGAAATTCTTTTGATGAGGAAAGCCGAACTTGAGAGAATACTGTTTAATATTTCAAGCGAAATAAACGACATCAGCAAATGCGATATTAAAGACGAGGGGGATTTTGCGGCGGCGAGTATGGACAGCGGAAGGGATTATCAGATATATCTAAATCAAAAAAGAGAACTTGCCGAGATTGAAGAGGCGTTGAAAAAAATAGAAGAAGGCACATATGGAATATGCGAAATGTGTGATGAGCCTATTCAAGAAGAAAGACTTAAGATAAAACCTTACGCAAAATATTGTATAATATGTAGAGAGATTATAGAAAAAGAGAAAAAATGAAAAAATATACGATATTTAGTCTGATTTTTATAGGAATTGTTACTCTTTTTGTATATGTTGAGAATAACAGCGTAACTACGTTTGAGCTTGGAGATTTTACCGTTTCCCTGCCGAATGCACTTTGGGTTGCCGTTTTTTTGAGTGTTTTTTTTATTTTTTCTTTGATATTTTTGGTGTTTCTTAATTTAAAAAACGCCGTTTATCAGAAAAATATTAAAAAAGATACGCAAAACATAATAAACAATATCAAAAACGGTGTTTTTTATAAAGATGAGACTAAAGAAGCCAAAATTTTAAAACATATTAACGAATTTGCCAAAAGAAATATAAAAGGTCTTGAAATTCTGCCGGAACCTCACGAAAAGTTTGAGTTTTTTGAAGATATAAAAAAACTTAAAAACGGTGAAACGATTGAAATTTCCAAATATAAATTAAAAGAAGACAACCCCTGGTTTATTCTAAACGCCAAAAACAGGCTTAAAAAAGACCCTTCATACGCCAGGGAAGTGTTAAAAAAGTTTAAAAACGAAGAGCTTAAAAAAGAAGCGTTTTATATATTTGCAAAAACAGCTTCTGTAAAAGAAATAATAAAATATAATTATCCGGTTACGTTGGATATTCTTCTTAGCCATATAAACGATGAGGATTTAGAGCGTCTGATTAAAAAAGCCTCTCTTTCTCCAAAAGAGCAGATAGAGTTTGCCAAAAGACTTTATTCTACAAAAACCCCGGATAAAGAGCTTGAAATAACCGACCCTCTTCCTTGGGCAAAAGCGTATCTCGCCTTAAAATACGAACATTTAGAACTTGCAGAGGAATTGATAGAAACACATGAGCTTAAATTTTTTCAATATTTCTTATATTTAAGAAAAGCCGGGGTAAAAGCGGATATTGATGAGTATATCAATTCTGAAATCTAACCCTCCTTATTTTTTTTTAGCCCCCCTTGCGGGATATACCGATTTGCCTTTTAGAAGCGTTGTTAAAAAATTCGGATGCGATATGACGTTTTCTGAAATGACCAATGTAAACGCCATTGCCTACAATAATGAAAAAACAAAAAAAATGATGGAAAAATCCCCTCTTGAAAATCCCTATTTTGTTCAAATCGCCGCAAACAATGTAGAAAATGCCATAAAAGCGGTTGAGATAATAAACGATATAGACTGGATTGACGGAATAGACATAAACCTCGGATGTCCTGTAAACAAGGCCAGAAGAAGCGGGTTTGGAGGAGTTTTATTAAAAGAAGAAAACAGAGAAAAACTAAAAGAGATAGTAAAAGTCATTATAAATGCGTCAAAAAAACCGGTAAGCGCGAAAATGAGACTCGGGTTTGACGAAACAGTAGCGGTGGATAGAGCTAAGATGCTTGAGGATTTGGGAGTAGAGTTTTTAACCGTTCACGGCAGAACCGTCAGACAAATGTATAAAGGCAGTGTAGATTATGATGAAATAAAAAAAGTGGTAAAAGCCGTAAATATTCCGGTAATTGCCAACGGAGACATAACGGATTATAAAAAAGCAAGATATGTTTTGGAATATACGGGTGCGGATGGAGTTTCGGTAGGAAGGGGAGCGGTTGGAAAACCATGGATTTTTCTTGAAATGAAACAGCAGGGGAATATAACCCCTAGGCAGAAAAAAGAAGTGATAATCGAACATTTTAACCAGATGATTAATTTTTACGGGGATTACGGGGTAATACTGTTTAGAAAACACGCCCACGCATATTCAAAAGGACTTCCAAAAGCCAGTGAA
>JBDONV010000027.1:0-4347 GCA_039831165.1 Nautiliaceae bacterium
TTTTAAGTGGAATTATATCATATATAAGCTATTAAGTTGATAAGTTGTGAAGTTGTGAAGATTTAAGAAAATATCCACCTTCATTATTTTACACTCCATCTTTCATAACTTGTTTATTTAACAAAAAAAGGATTGTCTGGATTTATTTTTACAATTTCAATTTCCAAATCTTTTATATCACGATATAATGCATCAGCAAAAAATTTTTCACTCTCATAATGACCTATGTCTATCAAACTTACACCTCTAATCTTAGCATCCATAGCCCCGTGATATTTTATATCACCGGTTAAAAACAGATCCGTTTTTATATAAGGAAGCAAAGACATTCCCGCACCGGTGGTAAGAGAGACTGTTTTTATAAATTCATTACACTTTACTATTTTTAAACACTGTAAATTCAGTTTTTCTTTAATAAACTCGGCAAATTCGTCAAACGGTTTATCGATTTTGGCAGTATAAACAAAATCAAAAGCTTCACCTTTAAGATTTAAAACATTTTCCGCCACATATCTGTTTAAGTGAGTTTTGTCAAAATTGGTATGCATCGCTATAAAAGAGATGTTTTTTTGAATGAGTTTAATTAAAAGTTTAGTGGAAAAAGAAGTCGGAATTACGTTTTTTAAAGGTTTAAAAATCAAAGGATGGTGGGCTATAATTAATGAATTTTCTTCTACCTTCTCAATAAGTCCCTCATCGAGATCAAGCGTTAAATACACCTTTTCAATATCATTGTCAAAACTGCCGACCAAAAGACCGCTGTTATCCCACTCTTCCTGCAGCTCAAAAGAACTTATTTCGTTTAAAAAATCATAAATTTTTTTCAATTTCATAATTCTCAATTCTCCATTTTCAATTCTCAATTCCAACGTATGTTTCAGCCACGCCTTTTGCAAGTTCCCTGATTTTAAGAATATAGTTTTGTCTTTCGGTCTGGGATATGGCTTTTCTTGCGTCAAGCACGTTAAATATGTGAGACGCCAAAATAGTATAATCATATGCTGGAAGCGGAAGTTTGGCCTCAAGACATCTTTTTGCCTCATTCCTTGCATCCTCAAACCATCTGAAAAGCATTTCAACGTTTGCAACTTCAAAATTGTATTTAGAAAACTCAAATTCGCTTCTTTTATGCATATCCCCATAAGTTGTCGTTTCATTCCATTTTATGTCATAGACGTTGTCAACGCCTTGAAGATACATTGCAAGTCTTTCGGTTCCGTATGTAATTTCTACCGGCACCGGAAACGTTTTAAGACCGCCAACCTGCTGAAAATAGGTAAACTGCGTAACTTCCATTCCGTCAAGCCACACTTCCCATCCAAGCCCCCAGGCTCCAAGAGTCGGACTTTCCCAGTTGTCTTCAACAAACCTTACATCATGTTCTTTTAAATTAAGCCCTAGATATTCAAGACTTTCAAGATACATCTCCTGAATATTATCAGGACTCGGCTTCATAATAACCTGAAACTGATAATAGCTCCCGAGACGATTCGGATTTTCCCCGTATCTCCCGTCTGTCGGACGGCGGCTTGGAGCAACGTAAGCAACGCTCCATTCTCCTTTGTCAAGACTTCTAAGTAAAGTTGCCGGATGAAAAGTCCCGGCCCCGCTTGGAAAATCGTAAGGCATAACTATATTACATCCCTTGTTTTTCCAAAATTCCTGAAGTTTTAAAAGTAAATCACTGAAATACATTTATGCTCCTTAAATTTTTTCTATAAATTTTAAAAACTTGTCACATCTCATTATTCTAACTTCATTGTATATTATTTTTAAACGGTTTAGAATATTTCTTGTAAAATGTTCTTTAAATTTTTTATCTTTACTTACAGTTTCTTTATGAGAATAAACAAAAATAAACCATATATTTTTATCTTTCAAATCATCTTTATAAAGTAAAAAGGATTCATAACCTTTTAACAAAATATTTTCTTTATTACATTTTATTTTTTTAATATAACTAACTCCTGTTTCTTCACAAATACAATTATTACTTAACCAATCCATTAAACTTACATATTGCAAATCTTTAAATTCTATAAACATACAATTATCATCTTTTATTATCAATCCATCTACCGTAGCGTAATTCGAACTCACCTCATCAAAATCTATTAACTCATATTCGCTATCACATAAACCATCACTTATATTTTTTAAAACATCTTCTTTTAATTTCATTTCTTATTAGCCTTAAAAACCATTTCTTCTATTTCTAAATCTTCTAAATCAGAGATAACTATATTTAGTTTTTTATACATTAATTCTAAATTATTATCTTCTTTAATAAATCCGTTTTCTGCAAAATAATAATTCACATCAATTTTATAAGACAATTTATCAATTGCATCAATAAAAAACGGAGAATGAGAAGTAATTAAAACTTTGATTCCTTTTTTTACTAATTCCACTATCAATTTAGCATACTCGATTTGCCATTTAGGATGAAGATGAACTTCCGGTTCGTCTATTATTAAAAGGATATTTTTTCTAATAAAATTTCCTTTTAAAAGCAGTTTAATAATCCCGAAACTTTTTATACCATCAGCAACATTTATACTAAAATATTCTTTTCTATTTTTCAAATAAACAAATTCTCTTGTTTTATCTTTATATTCAAAATCAAATTTTAAAATTTTTAATAAATCTTTATCAATTTCATTATCTCCATACTTAGCAGCTCTTACTAATTTATTAACTAAATCTTTTGAATGATAAATAACATCAGCTTCTAAACGAATTAAACTTCTATTTAAATCATCTTCTTCAAAATGAGATCTTGCACTTTGAATCATATCGCTAAAATTAAGTATCATTGGAGTTTCTATTAAAGTAACATCATCTAAAAAAACTTCAAAATTTCCTTTTAATCTTATTTCATCTGTTATTTCGATTTCTATCACTTTTTTGTCATCATCATATAATTCTATTATTCCTTTATCACTATTATTTAATTTCAATTGATTTCTGAATTCAGAAAAAAAAGCTCTTTTTAATGCCTCTTCTTGTAGTTCTTTTTCATCGTTATCTAACAATATAATTTTTATTTTCTTTGTCAAACTTTCAAAATCTTTTTCTAACTCTTTATTATTAAGATCTTTTATTAAATTCTTATATTTATCAAAAAATTCACTCAAATTTGTTTTATTTGTTAAAACATCTTTAACAAAAAAAGGAGGAAAAAACAAAATATTAATTTTTTCATTTTTTATAATTTTTTGATAATTTTTATAAAAATCATCTATTATTTTAAATAATTGCCTTTTAAATTTATCTTCTAAATTCTCTTCATACTTTTGAATGCCTTTTAAAATAGAAAAAATGACCTTCCCAACCGTGCTTTTTCCCGTATCGTTTTCTCCTACTATTACCGTTAATCCATCCAATTTTACATCGGCTTCTTTTATCATTCCTATGTTGTTCAAATAAAGCCTCATTTTACACCTTTCAGTAATACATACTCACCGACATCGGCACCGCACGCCCTTGCCACAACTTCACATTTCACTTTAAAAAGATAAAAGACTTCCCTGCCGCACTCGCCAAAAAGGCATTCAAAATTTCCCATTCCCTTAGCTATAACTAAATCCGCATTAAAAAAAAGTTTTTTAGCCTTTTCATTTGCCCTGTTTATATGAAACCCCGGTGTATCGACACCGCTGTCAACCACTTCCGCTAAATCAAATATTTCAAGGTCTTTTAAATCGTTTACGGTAATATCGTTAATTATAGGTTTACCCCGAGTAAAAAAATAAATTGTATTAGCATATTTTCTTAACTGCTTAATCAGTATTTCATCAAACACGTTTTCACCTGCGTTGTCACCTAAATATACGATACTTTTTGCACTATTTAACTTATTTTTCAATTCATTAAAATCGCTGTGTTTAAATTCAATATCGAAAATATTCTCAATTTCCTTATCTAAATCGTAAGTCTGATTAACCCCTAAATCTATAACATTTCCCGCAACGGCTATTTTACAGGCATCAAATAAAGGATTTTTTAAATTTATAAGTTTTTCTTCCAATATTTTTTTAAATTTTAACGCATCATTTATCGCTTCTTTTTTTGCTTTATAAAAAGGGTCTTTTATTCCTGTTGATTCAGATATAAAATCATATACTTCCGCTGCAATTTCGGGAGGAGTTACGTTTAAGTCATATTTTGAAAGAATTTTCGCAACTCCCCTTAATATTTCAGAAGCTTTGTTTTCGTCCAGTTTTAACCTTTTTGTCAAATTAAGAGTCTGTGTGTAAATACACAAATAACATTCCCTGCTTATTTTCATTTAATCCCAAGCTCCCTTTTTATTACCGGTTCGTTAAATCCACATATCCATCTGCT
>JBDONV010000190.1:0-14915 GCA_039831165.1 Nautiliaceae bacterium
TGCTGTTTAAACAAGTAAAAAGTCCTTATGATTTTGAAAAAACCGTTCAGGTTTTAGTAAATAAAATCAATAAACAGCCAGGATGGCATATAGTTAGCGTAATTAATCAAGAAGAAGAAATAAAAAAATACGGAGGTCCAGATGTTGGTCCTGTTAAAATTATAAAATTCTGTAATGCAAAATATGCAGGAGAAATGTTAAGTGACGATAGAACTAAATTTATGGCTGTTAAAATGCCTTTAAGCATTGCCGTATATGAAGACAGCATGGGAAGAGTTTATATTTCCTTGATGAACGGCTATCTTTTAACCAGGATGTTAAGCTTAACACCTGAATCAACAATTATGGAAAAAGTTGTTAGGGATATTCAAAATATTTTGAGTTTTGTTCATTTTAGATATTCAATATTTTAAAGGATTTAAATGGCTAAAAAAGTATTGATTTTAGGTGGGGGATTTGCCGCTCTTGAGAGTGCTATTTGGCTGAAAAAATACGGTTTTGACGTAACGGTTGTAACGAATAGAGAATACATGTACGTATATCCTATTTCTATTTGGATACCTACTGGTGAATATAAATTTAAAGACTGTACGATTGATTGGGAAGAACTCAGTCGCGTTCACGGTTTTGAGGTAAAATTTAATAAAATTAAAAAAATCGATATTAAAAATAAAAAAATAGAATGCGAAAATGAAAAATCAAGGTGTGATTTTGATTATTTAATTATCGCAATAGGCGCAGATAAAGTAAAACATAAAGGAAATGAGCATTTTCTTTCGATTTGTGGTGCTCCTGAGGAATCTTTAAAAATAAAAGAGAAACTAGACGAACTTATAAAAAGAGGCCACGGTAAATTAGCATTTGGATTTGGCGGAAACCCTAAAGACCCAAGCAACGTAAGAGGGGGACCTGCTTTTGAATTAATGTTTAATATTCATAATAAATTAAAAAAATTAGGAATAAGAGATAAGTTTGAGATTACTTTTTTTGCTCCTATGCCAAAACCGGGAGCCAGAATGGGTCAAAAAGCCCTAAAAATAATGGATAAGTGGTTTGAGAGACTAAATATTAAACAAATTAAAGGCAAAAAAATTATAGAATTTGTAGAAGATGGCGTAATTTTTGAAGATGGAAGCAAACTTGAGAGTGATTTGACTATGTTTATTCCGGCAGGCAACGGGCCTGAACTTTTTAAAGATACTGGCCTTCCACTAAATGAAGCTGGGTTTATCAAAATTAACGAATACTGTGAAGTTATGCATAATTTTGATGAAACAAGCTCAGATAAGTTTCCTATATTTGCGATAGGTGACAGTGCGGCAATAGACGGACCGGATTGGAGAGCAAAACAAGGGCATTTAGCTGAAGTAATGGCAAGAGTAACTGCATTTAATATCAAAATGATGGAAGAAGGAAAAGAAGTCAGAAAAGAATACATTTCTCATATAAATATTTTGTGTTTGATGGATAGCGGTGATGGCGCTGCGTTTGTATACAGAGATAATAAAAAAGCAATATTAATACCTCTTCCGATTATCGGACACTGGATGAAAAAAGGTTGGGGGTGGTATTTTAAAAACTCAAAACTCAATAAAATCCCAAGAATTCCCGGGATGTAATTAGAGCTTTTCTAGCTCTTCTTTTAGTTTATTGCTTGCAACTGTTGCTTTGTCGTTAAGAAATATGTCGGTAATGGTGTTTGTATAATTTGAAGGTTCGATATTTATTTCGATAATTTTTGTTCCGTTTTGTTTTGCTAGGATTGGCAATTGGCTTGCGGGCATTATTTCCCCTGTAGTACCAATAACTATAAGGCAATCGGTGTTTTCACAAAGTCTTATTGATTCTTCAAAAGCTTTAGGAGGGATAGGCTCGCCGAAAAATACGAAATCAGGTTTTAAAATACCTTGACAATCAGGACATAAAGGAGGTAAGTTTTCGAGAGAAATTGAATCCGAAGGAAATTTTCTTTTGCAGTCGATACACTCCATTTGACTTGCCGTGCCGTGAAATTCTATTACTTTTTTGCTTCCGGCTTTTTGATGAAGGTTGTCGATATTTTGTGTTATTATTCCTTTTAATTTACCACTTTTTTCAAGCCAAGCAAGAAATTTGTGGGCGTCGTTTGGGGTGGTATTTCCCATATAATCATAAAAAATTTCTTTTATGTATTTCCAGCTCTCAGCGGGATTTTGGATAAAAAAATCGATATCTAAAATTTTCGGGTCATATTTACTCCAAAGTCCTGTTGGTCCTCTAAAGGGTGGTATTCCACTTTCCACAGATATACCCGCACCCGTAAAAGCTACTGGAAATTTTGAATTTTTTATAATATCGGCGGCTTTTTTATAATTGTTAATTTCCATTTTTTTCCTTTATTTCTTCTAAAACTTTTTTAATATGTTTTTTATCTGTTATATAAGTTTTAATTCCGTATAAATCTAAATTTCCAAGCATTCCCTCTCCAAAAAACTTTGCTACGAAAATTTCTACTCCTAATTCTTTTAATTTTTTTGGAATTACTTGACCGATTCCTAGGCCGTGCTCTCCACAATCACCTTTTAATTTTCCGTGACTTGTTATTATTTCATTTAGTCTTTCGTTTTCTAAATATATTTCTTCTTGTGAGTTAGTGTCAATTATCAAAAATCCTTTAGCCAGTCCGATTTTTGGAGCAATGTTTTTTTTGTCGTTGGTAGGAAATACTACTTTCATAAATTCTCCTTAAAATTAATAAAAAATTATACTATTTTTTTTGATTTAAGATATAATTTGCATAAAAAGGAGAGAGTATGTTTAAAGAACTGATTAAAAAAATTACCGAATGGGCTTTGGAAAAAGAAGAAGAAGCGGCAAAAAAATGTGCCATACCTTTAGAAGAAATTGAAAAACAGTTAAAAATTCTTCAAGAAAAAAGAGATGAACTTAAACAAAAATGTGAAGAACAGATAAATGAATTGGAACAACTCATTAAAAGAGTTGAAAAAATTAAAGAACTTGAACTTAAAAGATGTCAATTAAAAGAACAAAATGAAGAGAAAAAAGAAGATTAATCTTTTTTCTTGCATAATTTTTTATTCATTTTGAAAATTTTTTTAGCTTTTTTTAAATCTTTTTCTTTTGAGTAAATATATTTTAACATCAGTTTTTCACAGTTATTGTTTAAATCTAATTCGAATTCTTTAAAAAACTTTTCATAATCTGAGAGTTTCTTTTTAGCCTGCATATAATAAATTAGATGAGAAAGCGCCAATAGGAAAAGACTTCCAAAAAAGAAAACTATTGAAAATATTTTTATATCGAATATATATCCATTTGCTTGATAAGCAATTATTATTAATAAAGCCAGGGAAAAAAGTGTTGTTCCTATAAAATAGCTTTTATTTGAAGTTATTATAAAAAGATAATTGTCCATATTTTTTTCTATTTTGGATATGGAATAAAAATTGTAAACAGCCAGTACAACTAGTATTATTCCTACCGCAATAAGTCCGTAATAGAGTATCATTTGTACACCTCAACCCGGTTTCTGCCGTTTCTTTTGGCCTGATATAAGGCTTCGTCCGTTTTGTTATATAATTTTTCAAAATCTTCTTTGGAATTAATATAAGCACAGCATACGCCAAAAGAACAAGTCACTTTAATGTCTTCAAAAGAGTATTTTTCAATAGTTTCTCTTAAATGATTGGCTATTTTATAAGCTGTTTTAATATCGTCTACATTATCTAATACTATAAAAAACTCTTCTCCTCCTACTCTTATGATTATGTCATTTTTTCTAAGACTTGTTTTTAAAATCTTAGCCAGTTCTTTTAAAACCATATCTCCTTTTGGATGCCCGTAAGTGTCATTTATTTTTTTAAAATGGTCTATATCCATCATAAGTGTGCATAAAGTAGAACCAGTTACTTTATTGATGATTTTTTGAAAATATCTTCTGTTGTAAACTTCTGTTAGATTATCAAGCAGTATTTCATCTTCAAAAGTAGTAATGTTATTAAATAAAATCAGTGTAAAGACAGGACTTAATTTTTCTATTCGTATTTCGTATATTTTTGTTATATGGTTTTTGACTTCTATTTTTTGAATAGGCTTTGATAAGTCAATATTAAATTTTTTAATCAAATCATCAAGATTTATACACTCTTTAAATTCTTCTAAAAATCTTTTATTGCATAGTTTGGGTGAATTTTTTTCAAAAAGAATGGTAGCTTCTATTTGAGAATCGAATATAGCTTTTAGAAGTTCAAAAAGTTCTTCTTTTTCTCTTTCGTTCTTAATAACATTTGCTAAAAAGTTTAGTTTTTCCAGCAGTTTTTTTCTATCTACCGGTTTTGTTATATATCCTTCAACTCCAAGGTCTATTGCTGCTTTTAAATATTCATTGTCGCTAAAAGCCGTTATGAAAATGATATAGCTTTTTGGGTCTATTTCTTTTATGGCTTTTGCCATTTCTATTCCATCCATAATCGGCATTCTTATATCGCTTATTACAATGTCTGGATTATGTTTTTTATATAGTTCCAATCCTTCTTTTCCATTTGTTCCTATAAAAACTTCTTTAAAATACCTTTTTAACATCATAAAAAACGTTTCTCTTATAAAATCCTCATCTTCGACATAAAGACATGTAAGTTTTTTTAAATATTTATTAGCTTCCACTGTACTCCTTTAATATAATTGTGAATTTAGCACCTTTTTTTGTATTAGAGGTTTCTATACTGCCATCCATTCTCTCTACAATTTCCTTTACCATATAAAGTCCCATACCTGTACCTTTTCCTTCTTTTTTAGTAGTAAAGTAAGGTTCAAATATCCTATCTTTGATTTCTTTAGGTACACCGCCTCCATTATCTTCTATTTCTATAATTATTTTTCCGTTTTTAATTTTATTGGATATTTTTATTTCTCCTCTAAAATCGCTATTTTCTTTTGTTCTTTTTTCTTCTATAGCATCTTTAGCATTTGATATGAGATTTAAAACAGCCTGCATAAATTCATTTTTATATCCTTTGGTTTTTGCAGGTTTTAGGTCTGTTATTATTTCTATATTGTGGTTTTTTAATTGGGCTTTTTGAAGATTAAGCGTTTTTTCTATAGCTTCTTTTATATTAAATTCTATTTTTTCTTTGTCTTTTCTAAAAAAGTTTCTAAAATCATCAATAGTATTGCTCATAAATTGAATGGTTTGCATATTTTTTTCTATAAATTCCTCAAGCGTTTTTTTATTTAGTTTTCCTTCATCATACAAGTCTTCCAAAAATTGAATATTAATTGCAAGTGCGTTTAGAGGTTGTCTCCATTGGTGTGCTATAGCCCCTATCATTTCTCCCATAGCGGCCATTTTGGATTGTTGAACTAAAGCTTTGTCTTTTTCTCTTAGTTCGTTTACTTTTTCATTAACAATTTTTTGAAGATTTTTATTTATTTCTTGAAGTTCTTTTGTTTTTTTCTCTACTTCTTTTTCGAGTTTGTTTGCAAATTGTTCTATCTCTTTTTTAGATTTTGTAAGAGCTTTTAGCATAATTTCAAAAGCTTTTGCTAGTTCTTCTATTTCATCATTAGTTTTAATGTTTATTTTTACGTGTTTTTCCCCTTTTGTTTTAGCTATTACGTCGGCTATTTGAGTTAGTTTTTTAATAGGCTCGGTGATTTTTGAAACAAGTAGGGTTGTTAAAATGGTAATTATAAAAGTAATTATTAAAATAACTATAATAAGGTTTTCGATATATTCGTTTGCTTTTTTCTCAAAAATAGCCGTAGTGATTGTTTTTAGTATTACAAGATATCTTTTTGGGGCTATATAAACTTTTTGAGCTTCTAAGATAAGATTATTTTTTTTATCTATGAATGTAATTTTTTCTATTTTACCTTCAAAAATAGGTTTTAATAATGGGAAGTCATATATGATTTTAAAATCTTTTCCAAATTCAAATCCAAATTCTTTTTCCGGATGGTTATAATTAAATATATAATATCCCTCTTTATTTGCAATATAGGTTTTGGTGTCTTTAATTTCCCGAAGTTTGTTAAAATGAAAAAGTTTTTTAATATCTGCGTTAATAACGATAATTCCTGTTTTTTTATCTTTTGTAAAAATAAGCTTTGTTGCTTTTATAGTAGGTTTTATGGGAAATTCTATTGTATGGGATTTTCTGTGTAGTTTGATTTTTGATATATAAATTTTATCTTTTGTAAGTTTTAAAGTGTTTTGAACCCATGGTCTCATCCATTTATCTTGAAGTGCTTTTTTTTCTAAAACTTTTATTTTATTATTTTCTTTTACAATGTTTATTATCTCTTTTCCGTTTTTAGCGTCGAGTATTCTGATTTGAAAATATTCCGGATTTTGTTTTATCATTAAGGAAATTATGGTACTTACGTCTTTTTTATACTCTTCAAATATTTTATTTGTAAGTTTGTCGTTAGCAGGGTATTTGCTTATAAAATCTTTTATTGAGGGGTTATGGCTTAAAATCGTTATATTGTATTTTAGTTTTCGAATGGACTCTTTTATAGAGTTGGCGTATTCTGATATATTTTTACTGAGAATTTGGGTAGAATATGAAATAAAGATATTTTTAGCTTGAATATAAGAAATATATCCTAACGTCGTAATACCAAAAAAAGAAATAAACATAACTATTAGAGCTATTTTTAGAGATATAGATATTTTTTTATTTTTCATAATTTTTTATTATTGCCTGAGGGTTTATAATAAGAGGCATATAAAAAATAGCAGGTATTAAAAAAATTATCTTTTTCATAAAACCTCTTTTTTACATTAATTATACAAAAACAGGAAAGAAAAGAAAAATTAAACCCCTGCTTTTTCTTTAATTACTTTTTCCATTTCATTTACTATTTCTTCAATTGTTCTTTCACCGTTTATTTTTATCAGTTTATTTTGAGATTTATAAAAATTTTCAATATCCGCTAGGGGCTCTAAATATACTTTCATTCTATTATTAAACACTTCAACATTATCATCCGCACCTCTTGCTCTTCCAAGAACCCTGTCTTTTGCTACTTCTTCACTGACTTCTACTTCTATTACGCTTACAAGTTCAATATCTTGGCTGTTTTTTAGCATCTCGTCAAGAGCTTTCATCTGTTCTACACTTCTTGGAAAACCGTCTATTAAAACAATAGGTTTGTCGGCTTTTTCAATAGCGCTTTTGATTGTATTTATAACAATTTCAAGAGGAACAAGTTTTCCGTTGTCGATATAGCTTTTTATTTTTTTCCCAAGTTCACTTCCGCTTGCAACTTCAGCTCTTAATAAATCTCCCGTTGAATAATGCACCACTAAATCAGGATTTCTTTCAGCAATAAGTTGGGCATCCGTTGTTTTTCCGCTTCCCGGTGCTCCGATAATTAAAAATAATTTTTTCTTCATTGTATCTCCTTTTTTTATAAGATTGGACATTCGAATTTTTTTACATAAATTTTTTTTGCCATACCTCTCCCTATGGCTAATTTTCTTCCGTTTACATCTATTTCCAAAGGACCGAAAAAGGATTTGTTGATAATCTGTCCTAATTGTCCTTTATGGATTCCTAAATCTTGAAGTCTTTGTTTGAAATTTTTACAGCTTTCATCAAAACCTACTATTTTAAACACGTCGTTTTTTTTTAAATCTATTAATCTTTTATTCATTATCCGCTTTTGGCTTTTTAACTCTTATATGTAATTCTTTTAATTGAGATTTGTCAACTTCTCCAGGTGCCCCTGTAAGCAGACACTGGGCTTTTTGTGTTTTTGGAAATGCTATTACGTCTCTTATGTTATCAGTTTTTCTCATAAGCATAATAACCCTGTCAAGACCAAGGGCAAATCCTCCGTGAGGAGGCGCTCCGAATTTTAAGGCGTCAAGCAAGAATCCGAATTTTTCTTTAGCGTCCATTTCGTCAATTCCAAGAAGTTTAAATACTTTTTCTTGGATTTCTTCTTTATGAATCCTAATACTTCCTCCTCCTATTTCATATCCATTACATACCAAATCGTATGCGATTGACTGGATATTTTCGAAATTTTCTTCATCCCATGTATCCATATCCGGCATGGTAAATGGATGGTGTAGAGGAGTTGGGTTTCCGTTTTCGTCTTTTTCAAACATAGGGAAATCGACTATCCATACGAATTTATATTCGTTTTCGTTAATTAATCCCATATCTTTCGCTATTTTTTGTCTAAGTCTTCCCATATAATCAAGAACCGTTTTTTTATCTCCAGCTCCAAAGAATACAATGTCTCCGATTTGAGGGTTTAATTTTTCAATCATTCTGTTTAAAGACTCTTCACTCATAAATTTAAGAATAGGTCCCTTTAGCCCTTCTTCTTTTACCTGAATGTAAGCCAGACCTTTTGCTCCGAATTTTCTAACGAAGTTTTCAAGCTCTTTTAATTTTTTTCTGGAATAAAATTTATCTCCTCCCGGAACTTTCAGGGCTTTAAAACGGTTGTTTTTTTTATCTTTGGCAATCTCCGCAAAAATTTCATTATTTGAATCGACAAATTCGTCAATAACGTCCACCATTGCCAAATCAAATCTTAAATCAGGCTTATCGCTACCATACTTTTCCATAGCTTCATTATAAGAAATTCTTTTAATTGGCAGATCAACTTTAATTCCTGCTACTTCAAATGCTTCTTTTACCATGCCTTCTATAGCTTCTATTACGTCGTCTTCTTCTACAAAACTCATTTCAACGTCAACTTGAGTAAATTCAGGCTGTCTGTCTGCCCTTAAGTCTTCATCTCTAAAACATTTAGCGATTTGGTAGTATTTATCAAATCCTGCCACCATTAAAATTTGTTTAAAAAGCTGAGGTGATTGAGGAAGCGCGTAAAATTCTCCCGGATGAATTCTGCTAGGTACCAGATAGTCTCTTGCTCCTTCTGGAGTAGATTTTGTAAGTATAGGTGTTTCTACATCGATAAAACCTTTTTTGTCAAAATAATCTCTAATGGCTTTTGTGACTTTACTTCTTAAGATGAAAGTATCAAGCATATCTTTATCTCTTAGGTCTAAATATCTATATTTAAGTCTAAGTTCTTCATTTACCGATTTATCACCTATTTGAAAAGGAAGGGTTTCGCTTGTGTTTTCTATTTCGATTTTATCCGCTACTACTTCAATTTTTCCTGTTTTTAGTTTGGGATTTTCAAGTCCTTCGCCTCTAAGTCTTACTTTTCCTTTTACTTTTATAACATATTCGTCTTTTATTTTTTCAGCGATTTCATGAGCTTTTTTACTGTCCGCCGGGTCGGCAACGACTTGAATTATTCCACTTCTATCTCTTAAATCTATAAAAATAACGCCTCCATGGTCTCTGTGGGAATTTACCCATCCTACAAGTTCCACTTCTTCGCCGACGTTTAGTTCGTTAAGTTCCGCACAATAATGGCTTCTCATTTATTTCCTTTTTTGGTCGCAATTATATCAAATATGTGATAAAATTATTGAAAAAAGAGTTTAAAATGAAATTCTACGTAATAGTTGGCGTGATTTTATTAAATCTTTTATCTCCGTTTATAGCTAAAAGCATAAAAATTTTTTTATTTAAAAAAAGAAGAAATATATTTTTAAGACTTTTGTATTCAAGGGTCTTTAAAATAGGTGTTCCTCTTTTGCTTTTTATAGATATAAATACTTTTTTTTGGGTATTAGGAATAGAAAAGGAAAAAATAAGATTTTTTTTAAATTCTGTTTTAATTGCATGGCTTTTTTATGAAGTAGTTAAATATTTTATTTATACAGCGATAACCATTAAAATATCTAAAAAAGAATCCGTTAGAAGAGAGCTTTTTTTTATGGCCATAAATCTTACGAAGATTTTTATTGCAATAGTATTAATAGCCGTTATTCTTTCATATTTTGGAGTTAATATTACCGCTATCATAACCTCTTTGGGTATCGGCGGTGTTATTATAGGACTTGCGGCAAAAGAAACTCTTAGCAATTTTTTTGATTCTATACGAATTATCAGTGAAGATGCTTTTCATGTCGGAGATTGGATTGAAACAAAAGATTTTGAAGGGTTTGTAACGGAAATAGGGCTTACAGCAACTCAAATAAGAACGTTTGACAATGCACTTATCGTCATTCCAAATTCAAAACTCGCAAATGAATGGATAAAAAATTGGTCTAGAAGAATGATAGGACGTAGGATAAAATTTTGGATAAAATTAAAATATTCCACCGATTCCGAAGAGATTAAAAAAGTTATAAAAGAGATTAGAAATATGCTTGAACACCATCCGATGATTGTTACCGATAATAAAATAAAAAGTCGGCTTAGAAAAAAAATGCAAAAAAACGCTCTTTTTTCACTCGAAGATAAATACGGAGTTAGAAAAACTCTGCTTGTTTATTTGGATAGGTTTGACGAATATTCAATGGATATTTTAGTATATGCTTTTTCTATAACGATAGATTGGGAAGAGTGGCTTAAGGTAAAACAGGACGTAATGCTTAAGATTTTGGAAATTATAAAAAATTCCAATCTCGAACTTGCCTATCCTACTAGTATTATTTTTTATGACGAAAGGAAAAACTTATGGAAAAACTCATCAGAAAGTATCTGAAAAAAGACGACCCGGAAGTTTTGCATGATTTGAGGGTATGGGCGAGACGTCAGCTTAGCATTTTGGAAAAAGAGGGGAAAACGGATAAGGGGTTAAAAAAGCTTCTTAAAAAATCTTCAAACCTTAGAGATACGGATGTTTTGTCGGAAATATGCAAAAATAAAAAAGTTAAAAAATATCTAAGAAAAAAACATAAAAAATTAAGAAAAAAACTTTTAAAATTTTTAAAAAAATTTAAAAGAAATATTGTACTTCTTGAAAGAAAAAAAGAATTTAATTGCGAAGAGATTTTTAATACTTCTTTCATTGGTAAAGATGATAAAACCTTACATAAGTTAAGAATTATAGTGAAAAAATGCAGATATACAAATCCAGAGCTTGAAGAAAAATTAAAAAAGATTCAGGATTATTTAGGAAAGGCTCATGATTATTATAATTGTGAAAGATTATTGATTAAGTTTGGGAAAAATCCTGAGAAAGCTATTAAGAAAAAAATGAAATATATAAGAAAAGCAGAAAAAGTCAGATTTACTCTGTCGGATTAATCCCCATTTTTTTGCTTCTTTCCATCGCCTGTTGAGCTAGATACCTGTCACCGAATTTTTGTAAGTTTTCATATTCGGTTTCAAATGTTTCAAAATGTCTCTCTTCATCGGCTATAATCTGTTCAAATATTTGTTTAGTCCCGCTGTCTCTTGCTTGGGTAGCTTCAACAGCGAAATCGTTATACATCTCCATAGCTTCCTCTTCACTTTTCATAGCCCATTTAAGCATTTTTTCCACGTCTCTTATATGTTCAATTTCATGTGCCGGTTTCATTTCTATTTCTCCACCTAAAAATAAAATTCTCTCTGCAAATTTTTCCGTATGTAACATTTCATCAATTGCCGTTTTTTTAAAAATAGATGCCAAAAGGTCATATCCTAAATCGTCTAAAATAAAATGAAAATACATATATTGATGTATTGCACTTAATTCTTCGGAAATTGCTTTATTTAATAATTCGATTGATTTTTGTTTGTTCATTTTTGCTCCTTAAAGTTTTTTATCATTATTTCTAATTCTTTTTCAGAATAGTTTTTTATAAATGCCATTTTAGGGTTAATATCGTTAGATTTTTTTATTTTGAGTAGCTTTTGCTTAAGCTCACTAGCATTCATCGAATCTATTTTCGGAGCTACTCTACCGTTGTGGCACATATTACAGTTTGGATATCCAAAGGCAAAGATAGAGATAAAAATAATCAGTTTTTTCATCTTTTTATCCTTTTAAAGGATTATAACACAAAAAATTAGCAGATAATAAGATTTTTCCTATTATAAGAAAAAATGATAACTTGTTATAATTTTCATCAAAAAGGCAGGATATGAAAGCCGGATTTGTTTTAAAACCTAAAAATACGATAAATTTAAAATCAGTATTTTTAAAAATTCAAAAAATTTTTGAAAAAAAGGGTATAGAAGTCTTGCTAGATAGCGTTTCAGCAAAAGCAATAGGACTTTTGGGAGTGGAGTTTGATGAAATGTGCAAAGAATCGGATTTTTTAGTGGCTTTGGGAGGAGATGGGACCCTTATTTCTCTTGCTAGAAGGGCTTATAAATATGATAAACCGGTTCTTGGTATTAATGCTGGAAATCTTGGTTTTTTGACAGATATAAATCCTGAAAATATAGAAGAGTTTTTAGATGATTTTCTTAAAGAAAATTATAGGATTGACAAAAGAATGGTTATTGAAATAGAATATGGAAATAAATTTTTATATGCTTTTAACGATGTTGTTATTAGTAAAGACATAATTTCTTCGATGATTCATATAAAAGTTGATACAAATGAGAGTTTTTTAAACACTTATCATGGAGATGGGCTTATTATTTCGACTCCTACAGGTTCTACGGCATATAATTTAAGCGCGGGAGGGCCGGTTGTATATCCTCTTACGGAAAGTTTCATATTAACACCTATTTGTCCACATTCACTTACACAAAGACCACTTATATTGCCAAGTAATTTTGAACTAGAACTTGAAGTAAAAGAAAAAACGGCAAAATTAATAATTGACGGGCAAGAAATTTATAATATAAAAGATAAAATAAAAATAAAAAAAGCCAAAAAACCGGCAAAACTTATTCATAGAATAGAAAGAAATTATTTTGAGGTTTTGAGAGAAAAACTAAACTGGGGAGAGAGCAAGTGATTGAGAGGGTTTATCTCAAAGAATATGTGACGTTTGAGGAAGTTGAGCTTGAATTTAGCGAAGTTGAGCTTGAGTTTAGTAAAGGTCTTATTGTTTTTACTGGACCTAGCGGTGCTGGAAAATCAGTTTTAATGAGGGGAATTTTATCTATTTTCGGATATTTTGACGTAAACGCAAAAATAAGTGAAGCTGTGGTAGATAACGATTTAGATTTGGAAAAATATGGAATAGAAAAAGAGGATATAACTATTTTCAGACAGGTGAAAAAGAATAAAAGCCGTTATTTTATTAATGACCAGGCTGTTAGCAAAAAGACGGTTAGAAGAATAGCCGATGAGTTTATTAATTATCTTTCTTTACGAGAAATAAGGGAGTTTGAAAGTAATAATATTATTTTTGTATTAGATAAAATGGTTGAAGAGAAGGATTATTATGTTAATTTAGAAAAATACAAACAAACATTTCAAAAATATAAAATACTAAAAAGGAAAATAGAAGAAATAAAACAAAAAGAAAAAAACGCAGCCGAGAGAATAGAGTTTTTGAAATATGAATTAAACAAAATAGAAACCATTAATCCTAAAGAGGGTGAGTTTGAGGAATTAATGAAAATAAAAAAAGATTTAAGCAGAATAGAAAAGATAAAAGAAAAGGCTCAGAATGTGGAGAGAATATTTGAACTTGAAAACGGGGTATATGAGTTTTTGGATATGATAGAAGAGGATAGCGAATTTTTTTCAAGTGCTATGAACGAACTTAGAATTGCGATTGATAAAGCATACGAAAAAGCTTCTTTTTTGGAAAGTGTCGATATTGAGGAGGTTTTGAACAGACTTTCAGATTTACAGGAGCTTATAAGAAGATTCGGGTCTATTAAAGAGAGTCTTAATTATTACAATGAAAAGAAAAAAGAACTGGATTTACTGGAAAATCTTACATTTGAAAAAGAAGGGATAGAAAAGGAACTAGTTCTTCTTGAAAAAGAACTGAAAAATTTGGCCCAATATTTACATGAATTTAGAATAAAAAGCTCAAAAGAATTTGAAAAAAAAGTTAATTTTTATTTATCCAAGCTTTATATGCCTTCATGCAAGGTAGATGTTGTTTTAGAAAACGATTTTAAAGAAAACGGAATGGACAAGGCAGAAATTATAGTTAACGATATTGATATAAACACCATTTCTACTGGTGAGTTTAACAGATTAAGAGTTGCGTTATTAGCAAGTACTTTGGAATTTGAAGAAAATGAAAAAACGCTTTTTTTAGATGAAATAGACGCTAATTTAAGCGGAGAAGAGAGTATGAGCGTAGCGGAAGTACTTAAATTTTTGAGTCAAAAATATCAGGTTTTCGCTATTTCGCATCAGCCTCAGCTTGCAAGCAAAGCGGATAAACATTTTTTGGTAACAAAGCATGAAAATAAATCCTTTGTTAAAGAACTGAATAAAGATGAAAGAGTGGAAGAAATAGCAAGAATTATAGGTGGTAGGGAAAAATCGGAAAAAGCTTTGGAATATGCAAAAGAGATGCTAAAAAATTAAAATTTTTTGTTATAATTTCATTACTACTGCCTGCGGCGGTGGTGGAATTGGTAGACACGCAAGGTTGAGGGCCTTGTGGGCGTTAGCCCGTGAGGGTTCGAGTCCCTCCCGCCGCACCACTAATTACTACAAATTAAGCAGTCCAATCTCTTTTTAATTAATTTTGATAAATAACATCCGTATCATCAGGTATCTTTGGTTTGAATATAGAATCGTTTACTTCATTTGACTGGTTATAAAAATTTATTTTGACTTTGTTTCCCATTTCATCCGTATAATATAGTTTTTTAAGAGTTTTATCGTATATAAAATATATTTTTTTATTATCCAAATTAGTTTCATATAAGTTATTTTTTATTTTTTTTGCATGTTTTAAAATATTTTGAAGATTTAAATTCTGCTTTTTTGTAATTGTAACCTGCATTAGGTCAGGTTCGTAAATATATACTTTATCTTTTACCCATATATATTTTTTTTCTGGATATATATATTTCCATAATATTTGTTTGTTTTTATAAAAAACTTTACCTTTATAGATGAGTTTTTGGTTGTCTGATATTATAGTCTGATTAAAATCGGATTTAAAGGCT
>JBDONV010000203.1:0-4289 GCA_039831165.1 Nautiliaceae bacterium
CAAAAGCATTCGGAGTAAATATTATGTTTATAGAAGAAGACTTTTTAAAATATGATTTTTCACAATCAAAAGCCGTTATAGCAAACTATACAATACAGTTTATAAGACCTCTAAAAAGAGAAAAACTTATTAAAAAAATTTACGACTCTTTAGAAAAAGACGGAATATTTTTAATGAGCGAAAAACTTGTTACCGAAAATAAAAAATTAAATAAGATTATGATTGATATATATTATAATTATAAAAAGAAAATGGGATACAGCGAATTTGAAATAGCTCAAAAAAGAGAAGCACTAGAAAATGTTTTAATACCTTATACCATGGAAGAAAATATAGAGATGCTCAAAAATGCAGGATTTAGCGAAGCGGAAGTGATTTTCAGATGGAATAATTTCGCTACTTTTATAGCGTTTAAGAATTAAAATTTATACTTATGCTCCCTAATACTTCGAATTTAGCGTTAGGGTCTATTTCCGCATGAGACAAGACCACCACATCCACTCCAAATCTTTCCAAAATTTCGGCCAAAGGTTTTCTAATAAGAGGGTCCACTATTAAAACGACAGGCGCTATTCCTTGCGATACCACTTCCTGAGCGGCATTGTTTACCTCTTCTACAAGTTTATTCATCTCCGCAACTGTCAGCATAAACTGTTTTTGTTCTCCTTGCTGTTTTAGTTTAGACATCAGATACTGTTCTGTCGGGGCGTCAAACGTAATAAGTTTTAAGGTTCCGTCTTCAGTTTCATAAAGTTTTGTAATAACACGACTAAGAGCACTTCTTACATGTTCGACAATAGTATCTATATTTTTGGTATATTCAGCGATATCCGCAATTGTTTCAAGAATGGTTATCATATCTTTAATAGGTATTTTCTCATGTAAAAGGGATTTTAAAACCCTTTGAATAAGCCCTATACTCGCAACTTTTAAAGCATCGTCCACAATAGCCGGGAAATCTTTTTTTACCCTTTCAAGAAGTGCTTGAACGTCTTGACGGGTCAAAAGCTCTTCTGCGTATTTTTTAATAACTTCGCTTATATGCGTAACTATAACGGTAGAAGGGTCCACAACCGTATAACCGTTCATAAGAGCTTCTTCTTTTTTATCTTCATCTATCCATACGGCATCAATTCCAAAAGCCGGTTCTTTTACTTTTATTCCCTCAACTTCTTCAATAACCATAGGACTTGACATAGCAAGATATTTATCGGGATAAACTTCCCCTTTTGCTACTTCAACTCCTTTTAAAAGAATTTGATACTCGGTCGGTTTTAAGTTTAAGTTATCCTTAATTCTTATCTGAGGTACCAAAAAACCAAAATCGGCGGCTATTTTTTTACGCATAGCTTTTATTCTGTCGAGTAAAACACCTCCCTGATTGGGGTCGGCTATTTTTATAAGCTGATAACCTATATCTAGTTCTAAAAGTTCTACTTTTAAAATATCCTCTAAAACTTTTTCCTCTTCTTTTGCCGCTTCTTCAGGAGATTTTTTTGCGGCTTCTTTTTCTTTTTGTTCTTCTTTCGCTTTTTCTTCAGCAACTTTTTTAGAAGGCGGCTTTTTAGGTTTCTTTCTGAATTTATTCAATAATTCCTCAATAGGGTCAACACCTTTTTGAGTTTCCATCATTAAATATCCGGCAAGCCAAAATACAAATCCCACAAAAATCATACTTCCCGTAGGAAATCCAGGAATAAACGCCATAAATACAAGAATAGTTCCTACAATCAAAACAACTTTATAATCTCTCATAAGCTGCTTAATAACGCCTTCGGCGAAATTACTTTCATCTTTACTTGCCCTGGTAATAATAATACCTGTAGCGGTGGATACCATAAGAGCCGGTATCTGTCCTACAAGTCCGTCTCCGACCGTTAAAATAGTATAAGTAGAAGCGGCGTGGGCTAAATCCATACCATGCTGAAAAATTCCTATTAAAAATCCGGCAATTATATTTACGATAGTAATAATGATACCGGCAATAGCATCACCTTTTACAAATTTACTAGCCCCATCCATAGCCCCGTAAAAATTGGCTTCCCTTATCAGCTCTTCACGGCGTCTTTTTGCTTCCTGTTCGTCTATAAGTCCGGCATTTAAATCTGCATCAATAGCCATCTGTTTACCGGGCAAAGCATCAAGCGTAAATCTAGCGGCAACTTCAGCAACCCTTGTAGAACCTTGGGTAATTACCATAAAATTAATTACTACAAGTATAATAAAAACTATTATTCCTATAACATAATTTCCACCTACGACAAATTCACCAAATGCAGAAATAATTTTACTAACAGCATCGGGACCTTCATATCCTTTACTTAAAATCATCCTCGTCGTTGCGACATTTAAAGAGAGCCTATAAAGAGTCACAATCAAAATAATAGTAGGAAATGTTGTAAAATCGGTAGGTTTTGGAATATACAAAGATAACATTAAAATCAATACTGCAACGGCTAAAGAAATAGTTAAGAAAAAATCTAGTATTCCACTTGGAAGCGGTACTATAATAATAAGCAAAATAGCAAAAACAAAAGCGACTACACCTAAATCGGTAACTTCACTCAATAAACGAAGAGATTTTTTTACCCTATTTATCAGCTTTTATCCTTATAACATCTGCCAACGTATATTTTTCCAAAATTTTAGCTATTTCATCTTCCATTTTTGAAAAAAAAGGCCATAAAGAACAAATTTGACTTCTATCTCTAGTGCATTCCTCTTTATCTGAAGAACAATAAAAAACCAAAGAATTTTTATCTTCAAGAGATTTAAAAACATCAACTATTTTTATTTCTTCAGGTCTTTTGACAAGCATAAATCCCCCATGAATTCCTTTAAAAGACTTAATAAAACCTTTCTTTGAAAGATTTTGAAGCAATTTTGCCAAAAAAGGTTTTGGCAAATCAGTCAATTCAGAAATTTTATTAACATCAACAGGTTTATCGAATTTAGAAAGTTCAACTAAAGCCTGTAAGGCATATGCGGTAGATTTAGTAAAAAGCATAAAACACCTTTTTTTTAAAATTATACAAAAATAATCTCTTTTTAACTAAATTTTATTTCAAAAATTAAAATATTTCCCTCCTTATATAAGGAAACCTCTACATTAAGCCAATTTTCTAAAATTCCTCTTACAAACTGAAGCTCTTCTGGATTATAATCTTCAAGATAAATTTTAATCACCTTTTCTTTAGGATAAAGCCTAATATAGGCATTTGAGCAAAGGGACATAATATCTTCTATAATTCTTTTTAATTGTTCTTTATTTGCATAAATAAAAAAACCCTCACCATTTACAGAATAGTCTTTTAAAATTTCTTCTATATTGAAAATTTCTTTTTTAGAATTAAATAAATCATTAAACTTATTTAATTTTTCTTTTAAATAAGAAACAAGCTCTTTTGCCTTTTCATCTTTAATATCTAGCTTACTAAGCTCTTCTATAGGGTATTTTAATTGAAAAATAATAGATTGAATAATATTTTTGAAAGTATCGTTTTTATAATCAAAATACTCTTTATCTTTTAATTTAATCTCTTCTATTGCTTTTTCTATTTTATTTTCTAAAGACTTGTTCATATCTTTCATTTTTACGTTATATCTTCTAAGCTGAATATTTTTTATTAATAAAATTATAGTAATACTTATAATCCCAAAAATTATAATAGCCAAACTAATAATCCATTCTTTATACATAGAATAAAATGTAAGCGGTTTATTTACCAAAATAGCCTCTTTATAACCTAATTCCTCAACATTCACTCCAAATTTTTCAAGATTTTTAACATTCAAATACATTTTATTGGCTTTTTCAAAGGTAAAGCCTATATTTTGCATAAATTCACCCTCAAGATACTTTAATACTTTTTTCGCAACTTCTTTACCTTGAGAGAGTGCGTCAGTAACTTTACCTCCAACAATATTAGAGTTTTCTATACTAGCTAATAAATCAGTATGGATTACTATGGGATGTGGAAAATATTGAGATATCAAAGCAATAGCATATTCATAATCTATATGATTACCTTTTAAATGAAAGCTGTAAGGAGTTAATAAAATCATAGCTGAATTATCTTTTGCAAATTTAAGTTCTCTTAAAACATTTTCTAAATTCTTATCATTTATATAAATAAATTTTACATCCTTTATTTTTTCAAAAGCTTTTTTATATTCTTTCATCACCGACTTAGCTGAATTTGAATTATCAGCAACAACATAAATGTATTTTACATTCGGCATAATTTTTTTTATAAACTTATAATTAACCAAAGGTTCTTTCTTTTCAA
>JBDONV010000169.1:0-3383 GCA_039831165.1 Nautiliaceae bacterium
TTATCGGCTTTTATTTTTTCACTAAGTGCTAAATATGCAGTTTTTACACTTTCAAATTTTTCTTTTGAAATTTTGCCTCTTTTATATAAATTTTGAAACCTATTAAAATCGCTTTTTAATTTTTCAAGTTTAAATTCTTCAGCTTTTATGCCGTGTTTTTTAGCTTCGATTGTTTTTTTTAGTTTTTCAATATTTTCATTAATTAAAGAAATATTGTCTTTTATATCATCTTGAAGTTTGTTTTTTTGAATTGTCTTAGCTTTTATTTTTTCATTAAGCGAATTTATGTTATTCATTAAAGCCCTTTGTTTAAGCTCCAATTCTTTCGTATCGAGCTTTGCTAAAAGAGTGCCTTTTTTTACTTCATCACCTTCATTAACATAAATTTTTTCTATTTTTCCGGGAAGTTTAAAACTAAGGAAAGTCAAAGAATCAGATTTTACGAAAACGGCATTACTAGAAGCGTAATTTTTGGTAAAGACGATATATTTATAAAGCCCAAAAGCACTTACAACAATCAATATTATCAATAAAACGAAAGCTATCTTTTTTTTCATTATTTTTATCCTGTTTTTTTAAAAATTTTATCACAAAGATATTGATATGTCAATGAGGAGAGGGAGTGTATTCTTTTACAATCTCTTTTAATTTTTTAATTATTTCTTCTTTTCGTAATAACTTTGAAAGTTCATCAATTTTCTGATTTAATTTTTTTATATCCATTTTAGTAGGTTTGGCTACAAAAATAGATTCATATCTTGTTTCTTTTTCGGCTTCATTTATTAAAAGCTCCTCATAAAGTTTTTCACCCGGTCTAAGTCCCGTATAAATAATATTATTTTCGTCTTTTCCGTAAAGTTTTAGCATTTTTTTAGCCAAATCAACTATTTTTACAGGTTTTCCCATATCAAGAATAAAAATTTCCCCGTTTTTAGCAAGACTTCCAGCCTGTAAAACAAGCTGACATGCTTCAGGTATCAGCATAAAATACCGAGTAATTTCAGGATGGGTTACGCTCAGGGGTTTGTTTTCTTCTATAAGTTTTTTAAATTTAGGCACTACACTCCCGCTGCTTCCAAGAACGTTTCCAAATCTCACCGCAGCTACTTTTGTATTTTTACTATCAACATTCTGGGCATAAAGCTCACATAGCCTTTTTGTAGCCCCCATTACGTTTGTAGGACGGACAGCTTTATCCGTTGAAATTAAAATAAAATTTTCAGCTTCGTTTTCAATAGAGAGGTCTATTACGTTTTTAGTACCTATAACATTGTTAATTACTGCGCTTCTTGGATTTTCTTCACATAAAGGAACATGTTTATAAGCGGCTGCATGAATAACAATTTCGGGCTTTTCTTTTTCAAATACTCTTTTTATTTCTTCATATTTAGTAACATCTATAAGATAAGGCTTTCTTTTGATTTGAAGCTCTTCGTTAATAGAATAGAGATTGTATTCGCTGTTTTCTATCAATATAAGCTCTTTCGCCCCGTATTTTTCACAGATTCTGCAAATCTCACTCCCTATACTGCCTCCGGCGCCCGTAACCATAATTTTTCTGTTTTTTACAAAATTTTCAATGGCTTCTTTATCCAAATCTTTTGGTTTTCTGGCAAGCAAATCCTCAATGGATATATCTTTTATTTTTTTCTCAAACGGAGTGTATATTTTTATATCGCTTATATTTTTTTCTTTCAGAAAATCTACAAGTCTGTTAAGCTCTTCCTGGGGCAGCTCTTTTGTAATAATAACGGTATCTATCTCTTCAATTTCACTTAAAGGCAAAACCTTATAACCATAAATATAACTGCCGACAAGAGCTCCATCATCATAAACACCTTTTATCTCATAAGGAATATTCTGTTTCAAAAGAGAAAGGGTTTTTTCATTCGCCCCTATAATAACGGCTTCTTTAACGTTTTTTACGTGTTTTACCACAAGACGTTTGGATATACGGAAAAGCCCAATAAAAAGAAGACTTAAAAAGTAATCTATTATTAGCGCACTTCTTGGCATAGGAATAAAAAAATCTCTAAAAAGATAAAAAATAACAAAAAAAGACAAATAAGCAAGAGTAGTGGCCAGTATAAGTTTTTTAAGCTCCGGAAGGGAAAAAAACCTCCAGCTGACGAAATAGAGCTTGAAAATAAAATAAAAAAACAGTTTAAGCCCGGCTATTACAGGAAAAATTTTAAACAAACTCTCAACATACTCTTTGGGAATTATAAAGTTAAATCTTAAAAGATACGCCAGATAAAGGGTGAAAAAAGATATTACAACATCCCCGAGTAAAAAAAAGAGAGCCCTTTTAAAATTGGTAGGTCTAAAAATTTCTGATAATATCACAAACTCTCCTTACATCATCATCACTCATAACCGTCCCGCTCGGAAGACAAAGCCCCCTGCTGAAATATTCCTCGCTTTTACCGTTAATATACGCTTTTGCGTTTTTAAAAAGAGGCTGAAGGTGCATAGGTTTCCAAAGCGGCCTGCTTTCAATTTTATTTTTAGCTAAAGTTTCCATAACTTTTAATGGGTCTTTATCATAAAAAAGACAGGTGCTAAGCCATCTGTTTCCCCTGCTTTTTTCAATTTCCGGCATAAAAGAGGCGATATCCGAAAGTTCGGATTTGTAAATTTCAAAAATTTCCCTTTTTCTTTGAACCCTCTCTTCAATCACCTCCATCTGTCCGACGCCTATTGCCGCAAGAACATTGCTCATTCTGTAATTGTAACCGTAGGTGGTGTGTTCATACCACGGATAAGGCTCTTTTGCCTGAGTGGAAAGAAACCTCGCTTCTTTTATCCATTCCTCATTATCGCTGACAAGCATCCCGCCGCCGCTTGTTGTTAATATTTTGTTGCCGTTAAAACTGTAAAACCCAAAATCTCCAAACGTTCCGGAATGTTTACCGTTATACAGAGCGCCTAAGGATTCGGCTGCGTCTTCTATCAAAAAAGCTCCGTATTTTTTACAAAGATACGCTATATCTTCTATTTTTCCTACCTGCCCGTAAAGATGAGCCGTAATAACGGCTTTGGGGTTTTCTTTTTTTAAGGCGTCTTCAAGAAGATTTATATCCATCTGCCAGTATTCGTCCGCATCTATAAACACCGGTTCGGCCCCCTGATACAAAACGGGAGCAACACCTCCTATAAACGTAAACGTCGAAACCAAAACCCTGTCTTTTGAGGTTATACCAAGGACCCTTAAAGCAAGATGCAAAGCGGCGGTTGCGTTTATAAGAGCCAGAGCGTTTTCAGCCCCTGTATAATTCTTTACCGCATCCTCAAAACGGTTTATGAATTCCCCTACCGGCGCTATATAATTACTCTCAAAAACTTCTTTTACGTATTCAAGTTCCTTATCTGACATATGAGGA
>JBDONV010000169.1:3393-3916 GCA_039831165.1 Nautiliaceae bacterium
ATATTAGCCCTTTACAGTTTTTATAATATATTCAATATCTTTTTTTAAAGACCAGTTTTTGATATATTCTTTGTTTATCTTTACTTTGTCGGGCCAAATCACTTCATTATTATACTTAACAGGGTCGTCCACTTCAGCTAAAATCTCTTCTTCGTTTTTATATTTAAGAGTAGCCGGTCCTGTAATGCCGGGCTTTACCGAAAGTATTATCCTGTCATCCCCTTCAAGTCTGTCGGCATATCCCGGAACGTCCGGTCTAGGTCCCACAAAAGACATATCCCCTTTAAGCACATTTATAAGCTGGGGAAGTTCGTCTATTTTATATTTTCTGAAAAACCTTCCAGATTTTGTAATTCTGTTATCATTCGCCGTCGTAACGGTAGAGCCTTTATTCGGATACATCGTTTTTATTTTAATAATCGTAAATAGTTTCCCGTTTTGACCGACTCTTTTTTGAAGAAAAAAACCGTTACTTTTAGTTTCAACGGTTGCAATAATCCATGCGATTAAAATAATCGGCCAC
>JBDONV010000169.1:3926-4233 GCA_039831165.1 Nautiliaceae bacterium
ATTTAAAATCACAGGTTCAAAAAGATTTTTATCATAATTCTCAAACACAAACATCTGCACAAAAGCGGAATTATAATAATAATCATCCATAATAATCCCCTCTCCATAACTTTGTAAAATAACAAGATTAAGGCCCTTATCCCTCAACTTCTGTTTCCTTACGACAGTTTTACCATCTTTAGCAATCGCAACAAGCGCTATTTCTTTAATCGGAATACCCTTTTGAATCATAATAACACCTCTTTGCAAATCAACGGGGATTTTACCTACAAAAATATAAGGACCTTTTTTATCTAATCTATTTTTA
>JBDONV010000028.1:0-4226 GCA_039831165.1 Nautiliaceae bacterium
TAATTTCGCGTTTTTCACCCAGCCTCAAAAACTTATTTTAGCCATCGGCATGATTATAGGAAGACTCGAATTTTTTACGGTATTAATTCTTTTAAGCAGGGTCTTTTGGAAGAGGTTTTAAAAGTTTTTGAGGTTGTTAAAGTTGTTAAAGTTAATTAATGTATTGGTATATTGGTTATTTGTTAATTAGTTGTTGAGATTGATGCAATTTTATGGTCTTTCACTTTCCATTTATAAACATCACCGCTTCTAACGCATTCTCTTTTATAATTTCAGCGCATTTTTTCATATTATGCAGTTCTTCATACTCCCACTTTACACCTATGTAATTAACACCGGCTTCTTTTGCACTTACCATATCAAGACAGGTATCTCCTATCATCCATGTGGCATCTTTAATAGCTTTCATTTGACGCACCGCTTTTAATACCGGCTCGGGATGCGGTTTTGGGTTTGTAACGTCTTCTCTTCCGATAAGCACTTCAAAATAATCCATTATTCCGAAATGCTCTAAAAGCTCTTTTGAATACTCTCCCGTTTTAGTCGTAACGATTCCGAGTCTTGCAAATTTAGAAGCTTCTATTACCGCTTCTTTGGCATAAGGTAAAAGTACCGTTTTTTGCTTCGATATTTTTCTGTAATGCTGTTTATAAGTATTTACATATTCCCATATCTTTTCTTTTTCCGCACCGAGCTTTGAAAACATCACATCAAGAGGCAGTCCTATGAGTTTTTTAACCTCTTCCGGTTTTGGAGGTGTTTTATCAAATGTTCTAAACGAAACATCAAACCCTTCAAGTATCGCTTCGGTCGAATCTATAAGCGTTCCGTCAAGATCAAACAAAATTACTCTCAAATTAAGCCTTTCTTAAAATATGCAAATATTCATAAGTTTTATCGGCTTTATGTTCTCTTTTGTTATCAGCCTTAAAACGTTGATACTCTTTTTTAACAAGTTCATATTTTCCGTATTTACCCATAATCTCTTTTATCTCTTCTTCTCCCATAAGCCCTTCGTTATTATAACTCAAAAATATCCACTCAAACTCGGCGTTTTTTATCAAATCTTCAAAAACTTCTTTAACTTTATTCTTTTGACACCAGGGGGATTTGTAATATTCCCTTAACCCCGTTTTACCCTTAGGCTCAAACTCTTTATATTCGGCAATAGTATTTAAAAGATGATAATTTGCTCCATATTGCCTGCTGTTATAAGGAGGGTCAAGATATAATACGTTTCCGCTTATCTCTTTTATCAGCTCGTTTGCGTCTTTTTGGGTAACTAAATGTTCGTTGTCATTTTCTTCATATATTGCCGGAGCTAAAAACATCTCTTTTTGTGCCGATTTTTTAAGTTTTTTTAAAAACGCCCCGTAAACACTTGCCGTATTCGCCACCTTATCGGCACTTTCAATTAAACTCGCAAGCAAAAAATAGTATAAATCTTCATCATTTTTAAACTTCTCAATTTCCATTCTCATGGTATCAATCTTTTTACCGTTTTCATCGCTAAAATAGAGCCTGTTTGCAGGTAAGCAGTAGTTATTATAAATAAACCCGTCATCTCTTAATGGCAGATGGTTAAGATATTCAATTACTTCAAGTTTTTCTTTTAGATTTTTGTGGTTACCGATATAGTTGCGGTTTAACACATAGGCATAATACTCAATATCATTGGAAATAACTTTTTTTATATTCTTTTTAAAAACCCTTCCAATTATCCCTGTCCCTGCAAACAAATCGCAGAAAATTTCGGGTTTTGTTCTTTTCGTTATCTCTTCTTTTATCCAGCTTGATAGCTTAAATTTACTTCCTATATAATTCATCATTATCCTCTTTTAAAATTTCAAGTGGAGATACCCCTAAAAACTCCGCAAGTTCGACAACATTACTTTTAATCGGATTATATTTATCCGATAATATGTTTGATAATTGATTTTTGCTAATACCAAGCATTTTAGCAAGTTCGGTTTGATTTTTAATTTTTTTCTTTGCCATAAGTTCTTTTACCTTAAATTTATCTATTCTTACAGCCAAATTATATCCTTTTTAAAATTAAGATACAAGTATTTTATTAACTTTTTTTATACTTCTTATTAACTATTTTATTTAACTCCTCTCTCCATTTATAAGGGTCATACCAAAAACACCCTTCACATCCCTTCTCATCACATTCATTCTCCCCTCTCCACTTTTCATCTCCCTCATACCAAAAATAAATTCCCGGGAAATGACCTCTTTTACTTGTCTTTACACACCTTTCACAAAATCTTGATTTTAAAAGATTATGACTTCTTGTAAGTAATATAAATTTTGATTTTATTTCCTCTTCACTCATTGTTATTTTGTTTTCTTTTTCATCTTCGCCCCATCTTATTTGAGGAAATTTATGGTCTATTTCAAGCATATTTGGCGACATTTTTCTTAAAAATACAGCTTCTTCAAAATTTAAAACCATTTTTATCTTTCTTGCCAAATATGGTGAAATTCCACTTCTAAGTTTTGTATCATCTAAAATTTCAAGAGATTTTAACTTTCGATGTACTGTAACCATACCGCAATTAGGACAATATATTCTTTTATAAAAATTTCCTTTTTCATCCGTATCAAGCTGAATTCCCTTTTGCCTCCACACCTGCCAAGTTTTTGCTTGAGCTGATTTTAACTCACACTTAGTACAGTGCCATTTTAAGTCTTTCATAATTTCCCAGTCGTGATAAGAGGTTGTGTTTGGTTTGAAGGGATTAGTCATTTTTGTTACCTATTATAGTTACATACATTAATTTTGTCCTACCTTTTTTATGTTCATCATATCTGGTATCTACTATTGTTCCATTTTTATATTCTTTTTTCATATAATATTTATTATCTAAATAACTATTTTTACAAAATGTATTATGTTCATTGCTATCAATTTTATTTATTTCTATTCTTTCGCTTTGACCATTTTCGTTAATATATTTATTTTCAAATACTTTACCGTCTTTTACACCTCTCATAATTTATCCTTCAAAATCTTGTTTTAATATATCTAAAAATATCTTATTGCGCTTAAAAGCATCCTGAATAATCTGTGAAAACTCAATTACATTTAGATGTGCATTTATAGTACCATTTTTACCACTAACATATTTATAATAAGATGTGATTTTGTTTTGTTCATTACCAAATGCATATTCATTAAAATCTTGAGAATCAGTAAGCCATTCAATAAAAGGTTCATCAATATCAATAATAGTATAAGAAAAAATACTTCTGATATTATCAATATTTTTTCTAATATACATAGGGTAATCCTGTAGTTGTATAATAGCCTTTTTCTTTTCAGATAGTTTATTATTTAACTTTTTAAATTCTATTAATAAAACATCTTTATTATTTTCTTCTTTATCTGAGTAAAACATCACTAAATCAGGTTGTTGTTGTTTATGATGTTCTATTACTTCCTCAACAGATTTACCAGTTACATCTGATACTATTTTAGCTATTTGCTTATCACTTGCAGCATATGTATATGACATAAATTTATCATCAAAAATCCATATATTGTTTGCATGAAAGCTTAAATCTTTATTAGTTTTACCCATAGGCATAAATAAATTATGAATATCTTTTTCATCTATTTTTATTTTTTTATTTACACTATCATCATATATCTCTAAAAGCATCTCAATAATAGTTTGTCTATATCCAATGTAATCAGCAAGTTGTTCTACACCAGTTTGAGTAAAATGATTTGTTATTTCTTTAAATTTTTTTTCATCAAATTTTTTTCCTTCTTTAATTTTCTTTCTAAAGTTTTCAACTTCTTCACGAGTTTTTTTTGTTTGCTTTAAAAAAGCTTCTTCTGCTTTTTTCAAGATTTGACCTTCACTTAATGTTAAACCATTAACCTCTTTTACATATCTTAAAAGATGCGGAAATTTATCTACAATCTTTTTCCTAATATTTTTTGCTTCTTTTTCTATATTTGGAAATTTAGCCTTTAATACTTCTTCCAAAACTATAGAAAGTTTTTGATTTATTTCAGGAAAAGTTATAGGGTTTTCTTTTGAAGCAGAGTTATTATCACCAAGTCCTATAATAAATTTATTTCTTGAATCAGCTACTCTTTTATCTTCAAAATATTCAGATGTTAAACAAAAAACCCCACTCCATCCTTTTGGTAATTTTTCTATTTTTACGCCACTTGGAAATGATGTAATATATTTATCTGAAGCACCATA
>JBDONV010000065.1:0-4226 GCA_039831165.1 Nautiliaceae bacterium
AACCCATTTACTCCCACCGTCTAAAACTTTCCTAAACATCAGCTTCTTGAAACCTCTTTTTGGATAAATTCACTTTTTCTTACAATCTCTTCAATTAAAGAAACGGCTTTTTTCGCTTTTTCTTTTTTATCTTTTACAACTCTTTCGTAATCAAAAGCCAAATCATTATAAACTTTTTCAACAGATTTTAAATGCTCATCCAAAACCCCGTTTGAGCCGTTATAAATATCCGTTTGTAAATCTTCGATAAACTCTCTTACCTTCTCTCTTGCAAGACGTGCGTAATAGTCTTTTAAATAGTTTTCAACTTCTCCGACCAAAAGATGTTTATCTTCCATAATCTTCGTAACAAGAAGGTTAACCCCTCCACTTTTTTCTATAAATTTATTATCTTCAACTATATCAGTAGCTTTTTTTTCATCTAAAACGACTTCCGTTAAAGATAAAATATCCGGAATGGTATTAAGACTAAATCTAACCTCCGGCAGTCTGTTTGCGTATTGAGTGTAAGATTTTGATTTTAAAAACTCTTTTAATTCGTTAAATTGAGGGTCTAAAGAGATTTTTTTCTCATTCTCTAAAGCTCTTAATACATAAACTTTTAAAAGTTCGTTCATCTCTTTTACAAGATTTTTAGAAAATTTAACAATCTCTTTTACAATATTTTCTTTATTTTTATTAATCAAATTATTTGAAACAACCAAATGGGTATTTGTCTCTTTAGAAAGTTTTACATTAATGTACTCGTTTATATCGCTATTTCTTTTATTAAAAAACACCTCCCTAAAAGCCCTAACAACATCCTCATACTCTTCAAACTTAGATTTTATGTTTTTTAGTCTTTTTTCGATTTCCTCTAATTCTTTTTGTAAATTCTCTTTTATCTTTAAAAGCACACCATCTTCTCTTTGCCACTCTTTTAGTCTGTTTAAAAACTGCTTTTTGGCTTTTCTTTTTTTCTCTTCAACTTTTATTTCGTTAATAGAAATAATCAAACTCTCAACCCACTCCATAAAAGAGTCATACTCGGGTTTTAAACTCTCATAAGACTTTTTATCCCTTAGATAATCGTCAACCTTAGCAAGATTGGCTTTATAATCCACAACATCCTCTAATTCAAATTCACTTCTTAAGATGTCTTTTCCTTTTTGAAGGGCTTTTTCTTCTTCTTCTAAAAATTTCTTTCTATCATACTCATTTGCCCACGGTTTTAATTCAAACTGATTATACATAAGCCTCATTTCCACACCCTCGTTTTCATACTCTTTTAGGGTGTTTATCTCTTCTTTGTTTATAGGCGTTACGGTACTTTGCATTGCAATTAGCATATTTGTTCTTTTTTTAATCTCATCAATTACAGTTTGAGATTTTTGAGCTTTTTGACCTTCGATTCCCGGAGTATCTAGTATTGCTATGTCGTGTTCTAATATCCACTCTTTAAGAGATTTGGGTTTTGGAAGCTGGATATTTATAAACAACGCCTTAGAGTGTGCTTCTTCGACGGTATATTTTCTTATATTTTTTTCATTAAAATCTATTTCTCTTCTTCTAAAAAATTTAGAATAAGGGTTTAATTTTAGTTTAATCCCTTTTACATCATCGATTATAGACTCTACAACCGATTTAATCTCATTTTCGTTTTTAGGGTTTTTTATCAGTTCATATACAACTATCCTAGCCTCATCATCCGGCGATTTAGTAATCACATAAGGGGTTTTTGTAGTATCGACTCCGGCTTGGGTAATTGCTATTTTATTACCCACTAATAGATTTGTAAGAGTCGATTTTCCGGTTTTTAAACTACCTTGCACCGTTACGAAATAAAGCCCTCTTATCATCTCTTCTTTTATTCTCTCAAGAGAGTTTATCTCCTGCTGGATTTTTAATCTGTTCTCTTCATCAAGCAAAGCCATTAAACTGCTTAAATCATCCACTAAAGAGTCACTTTTATCATTGATTTTCGAAAGCTCCATAGATACCGGCACTAAGTTTTTATTTTCATTTTTTGTTTCTTCAAACTCTACTTCAAAATTCTCTTTTTCCATTTTTTTCTCCTTATTTTATATTCGGAAAGTATTTTTTTAAGATATAAACGGCTCCGATTCCACCACCTAACGTTATAAAAAACCCTATAAAGGGTCCTATCAAAGGAAACCACGTAATAACTTTTGATACATAACTTCCCACAAACAACCCTACAAAAAACACAATCACACTCACCGGATGTACTTTTATATATTCAACTATCTTCCGCTTGATAAAATCTTTCATCGTATAGCCTTTTTGATATTAAAGCATAATTTTTTTATAGTTTACAAGTATAATGAAAAAGCAATTCTTTTTTTCTTTATAAGAAAACCAAAAAACTCTTTCTTTTCTCTTTCCATTTGTTAAAATTTCATTAAAAAAGGCAAAAAATCAAAAAAATCTATTTTCTAATAATCGCTTTTAGCGTAACTTTAATAGCAAGTCTGATATTTATAGGATATTTATACATCTGTTCTCAAAAAGAGCTTTTTAATACAAAAAAAGAACTTATTTTTTACAAACTTTATACCCTATCATCCGGTTTTTTAGAAGAGATTTTAAAAGAGTACAACCAAAACAAAAACAAAATCCTAAAAGCAAACGACTTCGTAATAAAACACCTAGATAACAATATATCTTATCTCAAAAATAAATTAGAAAAAACTATCACATTTTTATAACCAATAAAAACCTAATCATTACAAAAACAACATTCAAATACGACCAAAATTTTTCTTTAGCCTTTGCAAAAGACATCTTCTTAAAACACAAAAACCACCCCGGAATCTCACCTCCGATATGCGAACCTGCAACAACGGAGTTTTTTACTTTTTCAGACAGATACCTAAACAATAGAGTCATCCAACTAGGATATATTTTAAAATCTCCAAAAACCGTAACCTTTAAAAATCAAATAAAATCTCTCATAAAACAAAACCCTTATATCAAAGACATTACTCTTTTTTTCGTTCATCCAAACACCCACTACGCTCAGGAGTGTAAAATCATAACCCCACTACACAGAAAATACACCCTAAAAGAGATGATATTAGCCAGAAAAGAAGGTTTTAAACTCTATAAAGAGCTTCTTAAAAAAAATCCTCTTTTTAAAAAAAACGCAATGTATATTTTGGCAAAAGGCCCTTTTAATAAAGAAAGCTATTTAATCTTTAAATTAACAATAAACGATAAGCTATTAATTTCAAAAATCAATAAAATAACATTTTTTGTAACAATGACTATTTTTTTAATTACCATTTTTTCCGTTTTTCTTTTGAAATACATCAAAAACATCTTAAATTATCTTGATGAATTTACATTTCATATAAAAAACCAAACCGTTTACACAAAACAAACCTATCCCGAACTTGACGAAGTTATAAACGCGCCTACAACACCACAATAAACCAACTCCAACAAGCCCTAACTTCAAAAGAGGATTTTATTCATTTCGCAATGCACGAACTTGCTACTCCTTTAAATATTTTATCGTTGTATATGGATGATTATGAAGAGTTAAAACCTGCCATAAAAAACTTCTATCATCTTATAAAAACCTATCATTCGATTTAAAAACAAGCTCCTCAAAAGAGACATTCAATTTAAAAGAGCTGATTTTAGAAAGAATAGAATATTTTAAAGAAATAGCTTTAAACGAAAACAAAACCATCTTACACAACCTAAACGACCTATGGATAAACGCCGACAAAGAAGAACTCGAAATCTTAATAGACAACAACATCAAAAACGCCATTAAATACTCAACCTCAAAAGAGATTTATATAGAGCTAAAAGAAAATATCCTAATATTCAAAAACAAAGGAAAAATAAAAAACGAAAAAGAGATTTTCAATAAATTCACAAGAGAAGAACGTGTTAAGGGTGGATTTGGACTTGGACTTTACATCATAAAAATAATAGCCGAAAAATACAACATTAAAATCACTCTCATACAAGACGACTTTATTACTTTTCAATACGATTTAAAGGAGATAAATGAAAATAGCATTAGTTGAAGATAACATAGAACTAAACAAAATCATCACAAAAACCCTAAAAAAAGAGAATTTTGAAGTAGATAGTTTTTTTGACACAAAAGAGTTGTTAAAATCAAACTTAAATTACGATTTATATTTAATAGACATAAATCTGCCTAAAATAAACGGAATTGACTTAATTGATTTAATAAACGAAAAAAT
>JBDONV010000126.1:0-14412 GCA_039831165.1 Nautiliaceae bacterium
AAGTTCCGGGTATAATAGAAGACGTAAATCGTTTATTAAACAGTGATATAAAATATAACGGGCGCAATTATTCAACATCTGTTTTATTAAATAAAATATACAACCAAATCACAAGTTCTGATGAATTTTATATGAATGATTTTAACCTTTACATTTTCAACAACCAGATAAATTATAAAACAAAACTATATCAGATAATAAACGGTGCTTTTAAACCCATTGAGTGACTTTTAATTTTATTTTGATATAATTTCGGCAAAAAAGGATACAAATGGCAACATATGTAGTGGGCTTCCCAAGAATCGGTGAGCAAAGAGAGCTTAAAAAAGCATTAGAAAGCTATTGGAGCGGTAAAATTACTCAAGATGAACTTAAAAAAACTGCAAGTGATTTAAGAAAAAGACACTGGACTTATCAAAAAAACGCCGGAATTGATATGATTAGTGTTAATGATTTCAGTTTTTACGATAATATGCTTGATATGACTGTTATGCTAAATGCTGTACCTGAAAGATATAAAGATATCGAAAACTGCATGGATAGATACTTTGCTATGGCAAGAGGTGATAAAGACCATAAAGCCATGGAGATGACAAAATGGTTTAATACAAACTATCACTATATTGTTCCGGAACTTGACATTAATATGGACTTTAAACCAAACATTGAAAAAATTATTCTTGAATACAATGAGGCAAAAGAACTTGGAATTGAACCAAAAGTTAATATTATAGGACCAATCACTTACGTAAAACTTTCTAAAATCGTAAATGGAGATGAAAAAGCAATTATTGAAAAACTAATCCCTGTTTATAAAGAAATAATTGCAAAACTAAAAGAACTTAATCCAGACATAACAATTCAGATGGATGAGCCTTATTTTGTTACAAACCCTACAAAAGAAGACCTTGAGCTGCTTGAGAGAGTTTATAATGAACTTGCAAAAGACGCAAATATTTATGTAGCAACTTATTTTGAACATTCAAACGAAGCAAATGAAGTTTTAGCAAAAACTCCTATTAAAGGTATGTTTTTAGATTTCGTTCATGGAAATGAAAATAGTATTAAAGCTTTAGTAGATGGTGGAAAAGAAGTAGGTATTGGAATTGTAAACGGAAGAAACGTATGGGTAAACGATATTGAAAAATCAGCGGCTTTTGTAAAAGGATTAACAGAAGCAATTGAAAATGATAAAGTACATATCGGAAGCAGCTGCAGCTTACTTCACGTTCCTTATACTTTAAAATATGAAACAAAAATGGATGAAGATATTAAATCTTGGATAAGTTACGCTCTTGAAAAACTTGATGAAATTAGAGTAATTAACAAACTTGTAAAAAATGAAGAACTTAGCGAATACGATAAAGAAGTACTTGAAGGTAATAAAATCGCAATTGCTACAAGAAAAACAAGCAAAAAAATTCACGACCCAATCGTTCAAGACAGAGTTTCAAACCTAACAGAAAAAGACAAACATAGAAGCGTTCCTTTTGAAGAGAGAATTAAACTTCAACACGAAAACCTAAAATATCCAATCCTTCCAACTACAACAATCGGTAGTTTCCCACAAACTCCTGAGCTTAGAAAACTTAGACGTGATTATAAAAACGGAGTTATAAGCGAAGAGGAATATAAAGCTAAAATCAAAGAAATGATAGCTGACGCTGTTAAATTTCAAGAAGAAATTGACCTTGACGTACTTGTTCATGGAGAATTTGAAAGAAACGACATGGTTGAATATTTCGGTGAGCAATTAAACGGGGTGGCTTTTTCACAAAACGGATGGGTACAAAGCTATGGAAGTAGATGTGTAAAACCTCCTCTAATTTACGGTGATGTTTCTAGACCTAAAGATATGACGGTTGAGTGGATTACATACGCTCAAAGCTTAACTAATAGACCAATGAAAGGAATGCTAACAGGTCCTGTTACAATGCTTAACTGGTCATTTGTAAGAGACGACCAACCTAGACGTACAACTGCATATCAAATGGCAATTGCTATAAGAGATGAAGTAGAAGCACTTGAAGCTGCCGGAATTAAAGTAATTCAGGTTGACGAAGCGGCACTTAGAGAAGGATATCCACTTAGAAATGAAAAAAGAGCTGAATATGAAGACTGGGCAATTACAGCATTTAGAATTACAACCTCATCTGTAAAACCTGAAACTCAAATTCACACTCATATGTGTTATTCTGAATTTAGCGATATTATGGACGCTATTGAAGCAATGGACGCTGATGTTATCTCAATTGAAAACGCAAGAAGTGATAACTCACTTCTAAAAATCTTTAAAGAAAGAGGATACAAAGGCGAAATAGGACCTGGAGTTTATGACATTCACTCTCCAAGAATTCCATCAACTGAAGAGATGGTAGAGCAAATCGAAGCAATCTTAGAAGTATTACCGGCAGAAAAAGTTTGGGTAAATCCTGATTGCGGTCTTAAAACAAGAAAATGGGAAGAAGTAAAACCAAGTTTAAAAAATATGGTGGAAGCCGCTAAGATAGTTAGAGCTAAAATTTAAATGGAGGCTTTGCCTCGCTTTACGCATAAAGCACAAAGCTTATTGAAAACGGGACTTTAGTTCCACCTTAGTATTCCACAGCCCTGCTCATTCTCCATTTTCAATTCTCCATTCTCAATTAATATGCTATACTTTTAATAAAAAACCTTAAGGAGAATATATGAGAGAATATCTTTTTTCAAGTGAGTCCGTAACAGAAGGTCATCCTGATAAAATGGCCGACCAAATAAGCGATGCTATTTTAGATTATATTATAGAAAGAGACCCTAATGCAAAAGTTGCCTGTGAAACTCTTCTTAGTAACGGATATTGCATTATAGCAGGAGAGCTTAAAACAATAACATACGCCCCTATGCAAGAAATTGCTAGAGAAGTAATAAGAGAAATAGGATATACGGATGCAAGATACGGATTTGATTACAGAACTGCAGGAGTATTAAACGGAGTTGGCGAACAAAGCCCTGATATAAGACAAGGAGTTGAAAAAGGCGAAGAAATAGGAGCCGGTGATCAGGGAATGATGTTTGGATACGCATGTACGGAAACTCCTGAACTTATGCCTCTTCCTATAATGCTAGCTCACAAACTTACAAAAAGATTAGCAGTATGCAGAAAAGAAGCAATAATTCCATGGCTAAGACCTGATGGAAAAGCTCAGGTGAGCGTAAAATACGTAGATGGAAAACCCGTAAGTGTAGAAAAAATAGTAGTTTCAACCCAACACGAACCTGATATTAATTACTCAGAAATAAAAGAAGCGGTAATAGAAGAAGTAATCAAAAAAGTAATTCCTGCCAATATGTTAAGTAAAAACGTAGAATATTTTATTAATCCTACAGGTAAATTCGTTATAGGAGGACCTCAAGGCGACGCTGGACTAACAGGTAGAAAAATTATAGTGGATACGTATGGAGGAGCCGCACCTCATGGAGGAGGAGCATTTAGTGGAAAAGACCCTACAAAAGTAGACAGAAGCGGAGCATATGCGGCAAGATGGGTAGCTAAAAATCTTGTAGCAGCGGGAGTTGCAGAAAAACTGACATTACAAATTGCATACGCAATAGGAGTAGTGGAACCTGTAAGTATATATGTTGATACACACGGAACAGCAAAAATCGAAGAAACAAAAATAGAAGAAGCTGTAAGAAAAGTGTTTAATTTAACACCTAAAGGTATCATAGAAAGCCTTGATTTATTAAAACCTGTTTACAGAAAAACGGCGGCTTACGGTCATTTTGGAAGAGAAGAATTTTCCTGGGAAAAACTGAATAAAGTAGAAGAAATCAAAGATTTTTTAAGTATTAAATAATATGTCACAAATTGAAACAAAAAATACTTAAACTATGTTTTTTAAGCAAATATTAAGAATTTAATGATATATTTTTAAGTACAAATAAATTTAAAAGGAGTCGAAATGGCAGTAAAAATAACTGATATCTGTATTAACTGTGGGGCTTGTATTGATGAGTGTCCTGTAGAAGCGATTGTTGATGATAGTGAAAATCCAACTGGAGAAGAAATTTATTACGTATATCCTGATAAATGCGTTGAATGTGTAGGTTATTATGATACTCCTGCATGTGCAGAAGCATGTCCAACTGAGGGATGTATTGTTTGGGATGAATGTAAAGAAGGTCAAACTTGTCATCCAAACAGATGCGAACCTGGAACACCAGCAATAGAAACTTGCTAATTCCCTCCCTCTTTTTTTCTTCAAAAAAATTTTGATATAATTCCTCTCTAAAACTTCAAGGAGAGAAAATGGAAAGAACTCTTTCAATTATTAAACCAGACGCGGTAGCAAAAAACGTTATTGGAAAAATCATTGACAGATTTGAAAGTAACGGTCTAAGAATTGCCGCTATGAAAAAAATAAAACTAACAAAAGAAGATGCGGCTAAATTTTATGAAGTACATAAAGAAAGACCTTTCTTTAACGATTTATGCGAATATATGAGCAGCGGTCCAGTTGTAGTTATGGTACTTGAAGGTGAAAATGCAGTAGCTAAAAACAGAGAACTTATGGGTGCTACAGACCCTAAAGAAGCGGCTCCTGGAACTATAAGAGCTGATTTTGCCGAAAGTATAGAAGCAAATGCTGTACATGGAAGCGATTCTATTGAAAACGCTAAAAAAGAAATCGCATTTTTCTTTGCACAGAGGGAGATTTTATAATTGAACGTTAATAAAAGTTTAAATGGACTCTCTTTAAAAGGCGAGAGTGAAAAAAATAAAGACGGTTCAATTGTAATTAACGGAAAATTAGAAGGCATGATAGAAGTTGAGTGTGTAAAATGTCTTAAACCTTTTAAAAAAGAGATTAACGAAGAAGTAAAATTTAAAGTCGTAAAACCTCCATATGAAGGGTTTGATGAAGAATATGATATTATAGAACAAGAAAAATACGATTTAGAAGAAATATTAAAAAGCGAAATCGAATCTATAAAAAACGACTATAATATCTGCGATGAATGTAAAAACGAAGAATTTAACAAAAATTTTTAAGGAGACGTTATGGCAGTTCCTAAGAGAAGAAACTCAAAAACTAGAGCGGCAAAAAGAAGAACTCATTATAAAATAAAATTGAGTGCAGTTATTAAATGTTCAAACTGCGGTGCTTATAAAAGACCTCATAGAGCATGCCCAAGCTGCGGTGAGTATTAATGAAAATAGCAATTGATGCAATGGGAGGGGACTTCGGTCCCGAACCTATAGTAGAGGGTGTAATCAAAGCTTTAAAACAAAAAAATTTTATAGCATATTTAGTAGGTGACGAACAAAAAATAAAACCTCTAGTACCTAAAGAATTACATTCAAAAGTTAGATTTATAAATAGTGAAGATTTTATTAAAATGAACGAAAGCGCAACAGAGGCTCTTAAAAGAAAAGAAAGCACTATTTATAAATCTATCGAATTATTAAAACAAAAAGAAGTGGACGCTGTAGTTTCCGCAGGTCACAGCGGTGCCACAATGAGCCTCGCAACGCTTAAACTTGGAAGAATAAAAGGTATCAAAAGACCGGCTATAGTCACTTTTATGCCTACTATAAAAAAAACCTATTCTCTTGTTTTAGATGTTGGAGCGAATGTAGATTGCGATGCTACAAATCTCTATCAGTTTGGTTTAATGGGAGAAGTATACGCAAAAGTGGTCTTAAATAAAGAAAACGTCACCATAGGACTTTTAAGTAACGGAGAAGAAGAAAGTAAAGGAAACAGCATTACCAAAGAAGCGTTTAAAATGTTAAAAGAAAACTTTTCTAATTTTATAGGTAACGTTGAAGGTGGAGATATTTTTAAAGGAGAAGTTGACATTATTGTAACAGACGGTTTTGTAGGAAATATTGTTTTAAAAACAAGCGAAGGAGTAGCTGATACTATTTCAAAATTAATAAAAGAAGAGATAAAAAGTTCCGGACTTTTACAAAAAATAGGGGCTCTTCTTTTAAAACCAGTTTTTAAAGGGTTAAAAAAAGTAACAGATTACGCAGAATATGGAGGAGCCCCTCTTCTTGGCGTTAACGGATGTGTTATAATAGCTCATGGAAAAAGCAACTCAAAAGCTATAAAAAATGCTGTTTTCCAAGCCATAAAATATACTCAAAACGACGTAACAAATAAAATTCAAGAGTCTTTAAAGGTTCATTAATGTATGCTAAATTTAAGGCCATAGGCGCTTATGTTCCGCCTAAAATTTTGACTAATAAAGATTTAGAAAAAATAGTCGATACAAACGACGAATGGATAACAAAAAGAACTGGTATTAAAACAAGACATATAGCTGAAAACGAAGTAACAAGCGACTTAGCATATAAAGCTGCACTTGATGTTTTAAATAACGCTAATATGACAGCTGAAGATATTGATATGATTATTGTAGCCACGATTACTCCCGATTATTTTACCATGCCTTCCACTGCCTGTGTTGTAGCTGAAAAGCTTGGCATTGTAAGACCGGCGGTAGATATCTCAGCAGCTTGTACTGGATTTATATATGCATTAGCTCATGCTAAAGCATTTATAGAAAGTAAAATGTATAAAAATATTTTAATAATAGGAGCTGAAACTCTTAGTAAAATAGTAAATTGGAAAGACAGAACTACATGCGTGCTTTTTGGAGACGGAGCTGGAGCTGCTATTATTAGTGCGACTGAAAATAAAAACGAAGCTATTATAGATATTGACATAAACGCAGATGGAAAGTATAAAGATTATTTAATTACTCCTGGACGCGGCGTAAAATATGGATGTGAAACGGATAGAATCTGGCTTGAAATGAAAGGAAACGAAACATTTAAAGTAGCCGTAAAAACACTTTCTCAAAGTGTTAGAGATATCTTAGAAAGAAATAATATGACAAGTGATAATATAGACTGGTTTATTCCTCATCAGGCAAATTACAGAATTATAGATGCTGTGGCTAGAGCTATTAAAATGCCATCTGAAAAATCGGTTCTTACTGTACAAAAATATGGCAACACTTCAAGCGCTTCTATACCTATGGCAATTAATGATATGTACAAGGAAGGAAAATTAAAAAAAGGCGATATTATGTTACTTGATGCTTTTGGCGGAGGATTTACATGGGGAAGCGCACTAGTGCCTTTTAATTAAAAAAATTTATGCTATAATTTCATCTCAATTCCAAAAAGGAGCTCGCATGCCAAAAATGAAAACAGTTAGAGGGGCTGCTAAAAGATTTAAAGTTAAAAAAAGTGGAAAAATTAAAAGAGGAAGCGCTTATAGAAGCCATATCCTTACAAAAAAATCACAAAAAAGAAAAAGAAATCTAAGACAGCCTAAATACGTAGCGAAAACAGACATTAAAGAAGTTAAATTAATGCTTTGTATGTAATTTAATTTTAGTGAAGAAACGGCTAAGTGAAGCGTAAACGCTTCCGCGCTTAAGCGCTAAGTTGCAAAAGATGCACGCCAATAAAAAGGAGATATAATGAGAGTAAAAACAGGTACTGTTAGAAGAAAAAGACATAAAAAAATATTAAAAATGGCAAAAGGCTTCTACTCAGGTAGAAGAAAACACTTCAGAAAAGCAAAAGAACAAGTTGAAAGAAGTTTAGTTTACGCTTTTAGAGACAGAAAACAGAAAAAAAGAGATTTTAGAAAACTTTGGATTGTTAGAATTAACGCAGCTTGTAGATTAAACGATATAAGCTATTCAAGATTTATAAACGGTCTTAAAAAAGCAAATATTGATTTAGATAGAAAAATTCTTGCAGATTTAGCAATGAACGAACCTGAAACATTTGCTAATTTAGTAGCAAAAGCAAAAGAAGCTCTATAATTTAGAGCTTCTTTTATTTTATATAATCTTCTATTTTTTCCCTTAAAACTCTTTTAAGAACTTTTCCAGTTGCATTTTTAGGTAAATTATCCACAATATATATTTCCTTTGGAAGTTTATAATTTGCAAGATGAGATTTTAAAAATTTTTTAAGTTCTTTAATGTTAATCTGATAATCTTCTTCAGGTTCAACAAAAGCTATAGGAATTTCTCCATGATGTTCATCTTTTTTCCCAACAACGGCACATTCCTTAACACCAGGGAATTTCAAACATATTTCTTCAATTTCTCTCGGATATATATTAACGCCCTTACTTATAATCAAATCTTTTTTCCTGTCTAAAATATAAATATAACCGTCCTCATCCATTTTCCCAATATCCCCCGTTAAAAGCCATCCGTTAATAATAGTTTCAGCCGTAGCGTCTTCTTTTTTGTAATAACCTCTCATTACGTTATCGCCTTTGACTATTATCTCACCCGTCTCTCCTAAAGGAACTTCCACTAGTTCTTCATTAACTATTTTTACTTCTACTCCAGGAATTGCAGGACCCACCGAACCCGGTTTTTGAAGATGCGGTCTGTTTACGGCAACAACAGGAGAAGTTTCGCTAAGACCGTACCCTTCCAAAAGCTTACCTTTTTTGAATTTTTTCGAAAACCGTTCAAGTACCTCACCGGGAAGTGCCGCAGCTCCGGAAATATAAAATCTAACCTTATTAAACCAATGAAAATAAAAAGGTAGTCTTGCCTTGCTAAGAGCCGAATAAACATCCGGAACTCCCGTAAAAATAGTTACTTTTTTAAGTAAAGTCTGCTTAATAATATTACTAAAAGGCATAATAGAACGTATAATAACCACAGGAGAAGCAGAATAAAGAGGAAGTAGTAAATTAACAGTCATGGTAAAAGAGTGAAACATCGGAAGATAGGCTATAAACCTGTCTTTTGAAGTAATTTTTACGATTTCGTTAACACCTAAAATATTTGAAAAAATATTTCTGTAACTTAGCATTGCACCTTTAGGCTTTCCTGTAGTACCTGATGTATAAATTATAACGGCCAAATCATCTATATTTGGAAGTTCTATATCTTCATGTGGTTCTAAATTAGAAAGTATTTCGTTAAAAGAGATATTGTCTTCATCCACTCTGTCACAGTTACCTTCCCATATTATTTTTTTTACATTGGTTTTTTCTCGAAGATTTTTTATGTTATTCGCAAGCTTAGTAGAAACCACCATTATTTCAGCGTCAACGTCATTAACTATAAAAGCTATTTCATCTTCTTTTAAAAAAGTATTAATAGGAACGGGAACGGCTCCAAGTTTTTGAATTCCAAGTAACGCTATTATATATTCTAAAGAATTTCCTACATAAATAGGAATTTTATTCCCTTTTTTAACACCAATTAATTCCAGAGCTCTGGCAAAAGAATCCACTTTTTTTTTAAAATCTTTCCATGTGACTTTTTTATCATCTATAAAGTAAGCGGGTTTTTTAGCAAATTCTTTTGCGTTTCTTTCTACTAATTCGTAAAAATTATTATAAAGATATTTCATATCCTACCCTCTTTTTATGCTATTATATCAAATAAAAAGGCGGCATATGGAGCTTCCTAAAAATGAACAGGAGCTTTTAAAAAACTTAGAAACCCTTATAGCCCAAACTTATGAAGTCGAAAAAGAGTTTATAGAGCTTAAAAATATTTTAAACGGAGTAATTGAGTTTTTACCTCAGGCTTTATGGGTTATAAATAAAGAAGGCGAAATAATAGTAAAAAATTCAAAAGCAGACGAATTTAATTTTATACCTCAAGAAGGGGAAATAGAATTTAATAAAAAATATTATCTTGTACAGTCATCTTCCATTAAAGATAAAAAAATTATAAGCGCTACGGATATAACGGAACAAAAAAGAAACGAAAGACTTATAGCCATGGGGCAAATGGCGGCGCATTTAGCTCATGAGATAAGAAATCCTATAGGTTCAATCGCAATATTAATATCAATACTTAAAAAACAGTGTCCAAACGAACTGCTTGACGAAATGAAAAGCGCTATTTTCAGAGTGGAAAGAATTATAAAATCAACTCTTCTTTTTTCAAAAGGAATTCAACCTAAAATTAAAAAATTTTTATTAAGCGAACTAAAAAAAGAACTTGAAAACTCAATTAAATATTATTCTTATTCAAAAGATATAGAGTTTTTATTTTTTTTGCCGGATATAGAAATAGAAGCGGATTTTGACCTTATTTTACTTGTATTGCAAAATATGATATTCAACGCTATAGACGCTATAGAAGAAGATGATGAAGAAGAAGGATTAATAGAAATACTTTATCAGCAAAACGATAAATATCATATCATCAACGTTTACGATTCCGGAAAAGATTTTGAAAACCCAAATATTTTATTCGAACCTTTTAAATCCACTAAAACAAAAGGAAACGGTTTAGGGCTTGCTTTAAGTCTTGAAATATTAAAAGCACACGAAGGGAAAATAGAGCTATCTACAGAAAAAAAAGGATTTAAAATATTTATACCTAAGACTATCCAAAAATAGTTTCGTTACACTCTTCTTCCGTAAAATTAGTACCTTCTTTACACTCAAAAGTTCCTTCTGAAGGCTTGTAATCTATTTTTAAGATTTTATTTTCATTAAAATAATATTCATATTCATTTGTAGAAGGTTCTTTCCAACAACCTTTAGCCTTGGTATTACTACACGCAGGTACGGCATTTTTGATTACATACGAAAATATGCGAGAAGTATTAGCCCCTTCATCAAGTTGCTCCGGATATCCGTTATCATTCAAATTATGCTCTGCTCCGTCAGCGCCTTTAAAAGTATTCATATTTTCATTTATAATCCACTGACCATGAATATTTTCTATAGAAGTTAAAACAGCGTTTATAGTAGATTTTACGGCGGATTTTTTAGTATTATCCAATAATCCTGTAAATTTGGGGATAGCCACGGAGGCTAATATCCCCAATATAACAATTACGAAAATCAGCTCTATTAAAGTAAAAGCTCTTTTCATATTATTAAGGTGTCAATTGAACAGTATATGATGCACCAGTTGAATTACAATCATATCCATGAGCTCTTAAATAATCTTGAGCCGCTTTACCTGCATCTAATGAAGCATCACAATAGAAAGTTGCTGTAACAGTAGCTGCAGTACCGTTATAATCAAATGTTGCGTTAAAGTCTGTATTACCATATCTGTAAATTACTTCAGTTCCGCTTGTAACGTTCCAATCTTTTCCTTGGAATTTATACAAATCGGTAATATTTAAATCGGATTGTTTAAGTCCTCTTAATTCTACCGCATTTAAGAAAGATGAAGCACCACCACTGCTGTTTAAATCAGAAATAACCGCTACAGCGTTTCCTGCGATTGCGCTTTGTTTTAATCCAACGAATTTTGGAATTGCAACTGCTGCCAATAAACCGATAATTACGATAACGAAAATCAATTCGATAAGAGTGAAACCTCCTCTTCTCATTGTGAACTCCTTTTCAAGTTTTAGTGTTACCACTATTATAGCATAAGTAAATCGGCATTTTTCACTTTAGCATTAGTTTTTTAATAAAATTTTAATAAAAATTCACACATTTGAAATTTTGTATATAATCCAAAGCGCAAAAGCCAAAATAATAGCACTTATAACAGATGCCACTATACTTCCGGTTTCTATATTCATAAGCGTTCCTTTTATTTTACTGTTTCCGTAAGATTCCACATCGGTAAGAATATACCAAGGGCCAACGTAATAACAAATCCCGCAATTGCCGCTATTAAAATAGGTTCAATCAACACAGCTATATTATCAACAAGATATCGGTATTTATCAAGATAATATTTACTAACTTTATTTAACATCGCGATTAAATTTCCAGACTCTTCTCCCGCTCTTATCATTTGAATAATCATATTTTCAAAAAGTCCCGTATCTTCAAAACCTTGCGTAATACTTCCACCCTTTTGAATAGAATTTTTAATAAGATTTAATTTACTTTTTAAATATTCGTTATCTACTATATTAATAGCGTTATCCAAAGCGTCTATAATAGGAACCCCAGATTCAAGCAGTCTTTCAAAAACATAAATAAATCTTCCCCTCATAGCTAAATCAATTACTTCTCCTACTATATAAATTTTTAATATAAATTTATCAAGAGCAAGCCTAACTTTATAACTTCTTTTGTAAAAATAAGAAATAATAATAAACCCTATAAATCCAAACAAAAGAATATAAGGTCCAAAATCTCTAAGAGCCCCTTCCATCCAAAGCAAAAACTTCGTAGGCAAAGGTAGTTCCGTTTTTAACTGTGCAAAAACATCCTTAAAAGGAGGAATAACAAATAAAATCACTACTACAAACGCTACCGTCATAGCAAATATAATAAACACGGGATATCTTGTAGCTTTTTTCAGTCTTTGTCTGTTATCCAAAATTTCCTGTAAAATAGTAGCCAAATCTTTTACGGCATTTGCCAAATCTCCCGTTTCTTCCCCCAGTTTTATGATAGAAATCACTAAATTCCCAAAATAATCCTCATATCTGGAAAATGCATCGTAAAGACTACTACCTGCTTGAATATCATAATAGATATTTTGAAAAACTTCTCTTAATTTTTTATCTTTTATAGAACCCATAACATTTTTTAAAACAGTATCAACTCCTATTCCGGCATCAAGCATTACATACATTTGGTCCAAAACCGATACGAGTTCTTCAAGGTTTACCCGCGCAATAGAAAACTTTTTTCTAAGCTCCTCAAAAAAAGATTTTTTTTCTATTTCTTCTATACTTTTAAAAATACCAAGCTTTTTTCGCCTAAAAATCTCTAAAGCCTGTGCAAGAGAATTTGCTTTTATAATGGTTTCTTGAATCTTACCGTTTTTGATATATTCAATTTTAAAATACATCTACTTTTACCACCCTTAATATCTCTTCAAGAGTTGTAATACCTTTTTTTAATTTTTGAACACCATCTTCCACTAACGTTACAAATCCATACTCTTTTGCAACTTTTACTATCTCCTGCTTATCTTTTCCTAAAGCTATTAGATGAGAAATCTTTTCATTAATCAAAAGAACCTCACTTATCATTTCCCTTCCTAAATATCCTGTAAAGTCACATTCTTTACAACCACTACCTTTATAAAATACGATTTTTTCTTTCAAAAACGGCTTTATAAGCTCCAATTCCTCTTTTGAAGGATTATATGTTGTTTTACAATAAGGACAAATCCTTCTTATAAGCCTTTGGGCCACTACTCCAATTAAAGAATCGGCAACCAAATAAGTTTCAGCTCCCATTTGAACCATTCTAGTAATGGTACTTGCAGCGTCATTGGTATGTAAAGTAGCCAAAACCAAATGCCCCGTTAAAGAAGCTTGAATAGAAGCGTCAAGCGTATCCTTATCCCTGACCTCACCTATCATAATTACATCCGGGTCTTGTCTTAAAACACTTCTAAGAGTAGAAGCGAAAGTAATCCCTATTTTTTCGTTAATAGGTATTTGTTGAATAAGAGGCAATTCATATTCAACAGGGTCTTCAATGGTAATGATTTTTTTGTCAACCCCTTTTACTTCATTTAACGCAGCATAAAGAGTGGTGGTTTTACCGCTTCCCGTAGGACCGGTTACGAAAACTATCCCATAAGGAGAGTGTATAAGCGTTTCAAATCTTTTTAGATTATATTCACTCATTCCAAGTTCTGTAAGTCTTAAAAGAATTTTTTGTTGGTCGAGAATCCTTATAACAACCGTTTCACCATGCAACGAAGGAATAGTCGAAACCCTGAAATCATAAATATGATTATTATAATTCCTAGTAAATCTACCGTCTTGAGGTTTTCTTTTTTCAGAAATATTCATATCCGCTAAAAGCTTTATTTTTGAAACTAAAGGATAATAAATATCTTTATCAAAAGAAAACAATTCTTTTAATACTCCGTCTATCCTCGCCCTAATAGTAATATTATATCTTAACGGTTCTATATGAACGTCGGTAGCTCTTTTTTGAATGGCTGTTTTTAAAATCAAATCCAATAACTCTTCAACGGCACTAACACTCTCACCTCCGCCTTCACTTAGTTCTTTTTTAACTTTTTTTATAAGTTCGTTTGTAGAAATATATATTTTTAATCTCTCAAGAATAGTTTTTATATCTTTACTATCACCTTTAAGCTTTGATACTTTCATCTTTTGTTCAACATCTTCTAAAATAGCACTATTTGTATCCAATTTATTTTGAAGAGTTGTTAAACTCTTTTCTAACTCTTTTAAAGTAGCCTCTTCTGTAGTTAATTTACTCTCTTTTTTAGAGATTTTAGCCGATATTTCATCTTTAGGAACACTCTTTTTATGCTTGATATATGGATGCTTTTTAGAACCACAAAGAAAACAGGACTCACCAGATTTTAACTTTTTTCTATCATCTTTATATTTTTGAATCTCTTGCACTATATCTTCAATAGACTTTAATAAACTAAGTTCTAGTATTTTTAATCGGTTTTTCTCTACATGTAGAGCACAAAAGCCTGAGAGATTTTTCTCCC
>JBDONV010000251.1:0-4178 GCA_039831165.1 Nautiliaceae bacterium
ATTTTAAAATACCCTCATAAACTTTTCCAATTTCACCCTCGGCACAGCTGACGGTTACTTCTTGGTTTTCTTTTAAAATTTTTGTAGCGTCTTTTGCGCCTACTATTGCAGGTTTTCCAAGCTCACGGCTTACAATTGCCGCATGGCAGGTTCTGCCTCCCGTTTCCGTTACAATTGCGCTGGCTTTTTTCATAACAGGTTCCCAGTCGGGACTTGTAGTATGGGCTACCAATACGTCGCCTTCGTTAAATTTATCCGCTTCCGCCATTGATTTTAATATTTTAACCCTTCCGGCTCCTATTTTTTCTCCAACCGCATTTCCCGTAACTAAAACTTTTCCTTTTTCAAGGAGTCTGTAGATTTCAAATTCATTTATTTTTTCCTGTGAATGGACTGTTTCAGGTCTTGCCTGAACCATGTAAAGTTTCCCGTCTATTCCGTCTTTTGCCCATTCCATATCCATAGGAGTATAAGTGCCTCTTACGTTTGTATAATGTTCTTCAATTTTTATAGCCCAGTCGGCAAGTTTAAGTATTTCATCATCTGTTATAGCAAATTTCATTCTTTTTTCAATAGGAGTTTTAATATTTTTGGTAAACTGTTCGGCAAGATTTGCCTTTTCAAGAGTTTCACTAAATACCATCATCATCTCTTTAGAGCCAAGTTTTCTTTTTAAAACGGCTTTTTTACCTTTTTTGAATGTAGGTTTATGAACATAAAAAGCATCCGGGTCAATCGTACCTTGGACTATATTTTCACCAAGCCCCCAGGCGGCGTTTATAAACACAACGTCTCTAAAACCAGTTTCGGTATCGATACTAAACATAACCCCACTGCTTCCTTTATCACTTCTTACCATTTTCATAACTGTAACGGAAAGATAAACTTTTAAAGGGTCAAAACTATGAGTGTATTTATAGCTTATACTTCTATCGGTAAAATTGCTTGCAATACACATTTTATATGCCCATAAAAGGTTTTTTTCACCTTTAATGTTTAAATATGTTTCATTTTGTCCGGCAAATGAAGCGGTTGGAGAGTCTTCGGCCGTTGCGGAACTTCTGACAGCAAGTGAAACGTCTTCACCGTATTCTTCTTTAAGTTTTTCGTATCCTTTTAGAATTTCTTCTTTTAAATCATCCGGAATTTCAGCTTCAATTATCATTTTTCTTGCGGCTTTTCCGACAGCTTTTAATTCGTCTATATCTTCAGGATTAAAATTTTCAAAAAGTTTTTTTAGAGGCTCCCATAAATTATTAATATCGAGATAATGGTTGTATGCCTTAGCCGTTACAGCAAATCCGTTTGGAACATTTACCCCAAGGGGGGTTAAATGATTATACATTTCACCTAAACTTGCGTTTTTACCTCCAACTTCCTCTACATCTTTAATTCCAATTTCTTTAAACCATTTGATAAATGAGCTCATCATTTCTCCTTTTAATTTTGACTTATCAATTATAACTCATTTAAACTTTAAAACTCCTTAATAAAAAATTATTCCATAAACAATAGTTAAAATTCCTAATAAAAACAGCCAAAAAGCTGATGTTTTAGCAATTTTTTTGCTGAAAAAAAAAGCATAAAAAGCTTTTAAAATATTATTGCTTCCTGCTGCTATTACTATTGCCGCGGCGATTGAGTCCAGTGAGATGTGAAATTTTCCCGTAAGCAAAGAAAGTACGAAAGGGTCGATATCCGTAAATCCGATAATAAATGAAAGTATTTTAAGACCGATATTTCCGTAATGACTAGTTACATAATGGGTAATTACCATCATGGCCACAAAAAGAAATGCAAAAACAAAAGCGGTGCCAAGCTCAAGAGGATTTCTGTCATCAATAGGTGCATCTTTAGGGGTTGTTTTTTGATATAAGAAAAATGAAATAACTGTTGCTATAGATGCAAAAAGAATCATTGGAATTATTATTTTTTTAGCAATTTCATTATTAAAAATAAATGCAATTGCTAAAAGCCTTAAATACATCATTGCAGTTGCAATAATAATTGCAGAATTTATAATACTTAAAACTTCTCCTTTTGCATTTATGCTTAATGCTTTTTTAGCCAAGACCACCGTTGTCGCGGTAGAGCTGTAAAGCCCTCCGAATATTCCTGTAATTAAATAACCTTTGTTTTTAAAAATAAATTTTTGTGCCAGATAACTGCCGTAAGATATTGTTGAGATTACAACTACCACCAACCATATTTTAAAAGGGGAAATATTTATATAATTTATAGGTTTATCTGGAAGTATAGGTAATATAACGGCACTTAAAAGAACAAATTTTCCAAGAGTCTCAAATTCTTTTTCATTTATTTCATTTAAAATATTTCCAATATAGCTTTTATAATTAAGAATAAATACTATTAAAACAAAAAGCAGGGCAATCATCCAGATTTGATTGTATATGTATATTAACCCACCAAAACTATAAACTATTGCCATAAGTAAAAAGGAAATAATGGAAGTTCTTTCTTTTTCGTTTTTAAAATAATAGTGTATGGCGTATAAAATACTAAGTGATATAAAACCTATAATATAATAATTAAGAGATATTTTATAAAAAACAAATCCCATTATTCCGATAAAAGTATAGGTTCTGGCTGAACCTACATGAGATTTTGGTTTATTTATTCTATAAGCTTTAAGTTCAAGGCCTATAAGAAAAGAAAAAACAACTACTATTAAAAAAGAAATCAAATCTTTAGGAATTAAGTCGCTCATAATACATTTATTCCTTTTGTTTTTCTGTAATATTTCAATATAGCCATTTTGACGGCGTCGTTAAATACAAACCATGTGAGTGCGTAAGCCCACATAAAAAGCCCCCATTCCCATCCAATAGGAGTCATAAGTCCAAATCCGTATACGGCTATTATCGTTCCGATTACACGCGTTGAAAATGTTGCTCCAAAAAGAATTAAAGAAGGCCACGGTTTTTTGAAAAACCAGTCGTCAATTCTTGTATTGTAAATGGTTCCATGTCCTGCAATTACAAGTTTAGCAAAAAAGAGACTCTGGACAAATCCTAGCCATGATTTTTCATCATTTACATTAATCCAGCTAGGGACATCTGGTAAAAACGTAAGGCTTTCAGGGTGCGCTTTTAGATAAACCATTGTTATGTAAAAGATTAAAAAGCTGCTTATAACCCCTGCTATTCCAAGCCAGCTTGAAAGCACAAGCATTTCTTGCATATCCCATCTGACAGGTTTTTTCCTTATTTTTGTATTGTCGTAAGCAATAGCGAGGATTGGTATGTCGTTTAAAAGGGCTAAAATAATAATCATTAAAGCCGTAATAGGGTAGAAATTAAAAATTACAATTGATAAAGTCATAAAAACTATAATTCTTATAGTTTCGGCTATTCTGAATATAGTATAGCTTTTCATTCTCTCAAACGTAATTCTTGCTTCTTTGATGGCATCGACTATAACTTTAATCCCGGGTGCCATAAGTACAATATCGGCAGCCGCCCTTGCTGCATCCGTGGCACCGCTTACGGCAATTCCTGCGTCGGCTTTTCTAAGGGCAGGAGCGTCATTTACCCCGTCTCCCGTCATCCCGACAATATGGTCTCTTTTTTGAAGTTCATCTACTATAAAATATTTATCTTCCGGGAAAACTTCGGCAAAGCCGTTGGCTTCTTCTATTATTTTTATAATTTCGCTTTCATGCCTTTTTACGCTGCCTTTTATTAATTTCTGTTCTCTTTCGATTTCTTTTTTTACAAGTTTGACTATTTCATTTACTTTTTTTTGAATTTCCTCTTCACTCAAGTTCATGGTTTTAAGCAGGGCTTTTGAAATTATTTTAGCAAGTTCTATATATTCGTCGTGAGTTTCGCTTTTAAGCTCTCTTATTGAATAAATATTTTCACCGATTCCCAAAATTTTTGCAATATATCTGGCAACGGCTACGTTATCACCAGTTACCATTTTAACTTCAACGCCTCTTTTTTTTGCTTCTTCAATTGCTTCTTTTGAATCGGGTCTTGGAGGGTCAAACAGAGGAATAAGTCCTAAAAAGTGAAATTTATTTTCATCGGCTAATTTATAGGCAACTCCTAATGTCCTAAAACCGTTTTGGGCAAATTCTTCTACTTTTTCATACGCCAGTTTTTTATGCTCTTCATTCAGGTCGCTTAGTTCTATAATTACCTGAGGGGCACCTT
>JBDONV010000033.1:0-4121 GCA_039831165.1 Nautiliaceae bacterium
TTTCCTCTTGGAGAATATACAAAAAATGAAATAAAAGAGATAGCAAAGCAAATAGGCCTTGAGGAATTTGCCTCTCAAAAAGAATCTCAGGATATCTGTTTTATAGATAATAGTTATATAGACGTGTTAAAACTTCATTTTAATCCCGAAAAAAAAGGAAAAGTAATAAATAAAAAAGGTCATAAGATAGGGGTGCATAAGGGATATGCGTTTTATACCGTAGGACAGAGAAAAGGTTTTCATCTTTTTAAAGCCCATAAGCCCCATTACGTAATAGGGATAGATGCCAAAACAAATACTATTATTGTCGGAGATAAAAAAGATTTGGAGAAAACGCAGGTTTTTTTAAAAGGAGTTAATCTTTTTATAGAGGATAAAATTTTTGAGTGTGATGCAAAAATAAGATACAGAGCGCCAAAACTCCCGGCAGTCGTAAAAATGGAAACTAAAACAAAAGCCGTTGTAAAGTTTAAAGAGCCTGTAATTGGTGTAGCAAAAGGGCAGGCGTGTGTATTTTATGAAGGTGAAAAAGTTTTGGGTGGAGGATGGATTAGGGGAGGAAAATAGATAATAATTTTGATACCATTTCATTAACAAAACAAAGGAGAGATTATGAAGTTTAAATTATTCAGCGGAACAGCAAATCCTAAAGTAGCGGAAGATATAGCTTATTATCTTGACAGACCTCTTAGTAAAATTACTGTTAACAGATTCAGTGATGGTGAAATTAATGTGCAGATAGGAGAGAGTGTAAGAGGGATAGATTGTTTTATCATTCAACCTACATGTGCTCCTGCAAATGATAATTTAATGGAACTTTTGATTATTACCGATGCTATGAGAAGAGCAAGTGCTAAGAGTATTACGGCGGTAGTTCCCTATTTCGGGTATGCTAGACAAGATAGAAAAGCTGCTCCTAGAGTTCCTATTACCGCTAAACTTGTAGCGAATATGATGGAAAAAGCTGGAATTGACAGGGTTGTTACCATTGATTTACACGCAGGTCAAATTCAAGGTTTTTTTGATATTCCTGTGGATAATCTTTACGGAAGTATTCTTTTTTTTGATTATTTTAAAGAAAAAGGTCTTAAAAATCCTATTATAGCCTCTCCTGATATAGGAGGAGTTGCAAGGGCTAGATATTTTGCTTCTAAGCTTGGTCTTGATATGGTTATTGTAGATAAAAGAAGAGAAAAAGCAAATGTTAGTGAAGTTATGAATATAATCGGGGACGTAAAAGGAAAAGACGTTATTTTAATAGATGATATGGTAGATACAGCAGGGACTATGGTAAAAGCGGCTAAAGCACTCAAAGAAAAAGGGGCTGCAAGTGTTAGAGCTTTTGCGACTCATGGGGTTTTAAGCGGGCCTGCGATTGAGAGAATCAAAGAATCCGTTTTGGAGGAACTTATTATTACCGACACTATACCGTTTAATAAAGAGTGTAAAAAAATAAAAGTTCTTAAAACAGGAAAGCTATTTGCAGAAGTTATTAGAAGAATAGTCTATAATGAAAGTATTAATAAACTTTTTGATTAATGAAAACAATAAAAGATTTATCTGCCGCAAGCTTAGAAGTTAAAAAATCAAAATTTCACTCTTTCCTTGTCCCTTATTCTTTATTTGAGGAAACTTTAAATGATTTAAAAAAACGACATCCAAAAGCAAACCACTTTGTAACTGCTTTTAGATATTTGAATGAACATAATCAAATTGTTGAAGGCAGCAGTGATGATGGAGAGCCAAGAGGTAGTAGCGGAAAACCCACTCTTAAAGTTTTAGAGGGAAATAATCTTATAAACGTGGGTATTATTACGGTTCGGTATTTCGGAGGAATTTTGCTTGGAGTCGGAGGGCTTGTAAAAGCTTACAGCGATGTTGCCAATATGGCTGTAAAAAACGCTGACCTTATTGATTATGCTCCTGTGTTTGAGTATACTTTTGAAGTGGATTATAATAAAACAAGAGAAATTGAATATTTTTTAAAAAAATATGATGTTTTGGTAATTGATAGAGCTTTTGGAGGTGAAGGGATAAAATATTTTATCCGAGACAGTATAGAAAAAATAGAAAAAATTAAGGAGATTTTATGAAAAAGTTTTTAGCTTTATTAATGTTAATAGGTAGCCTGCTTTATGCGGTTTCAATGGAAAATATTTTGGCTCTTAGTTGGGAGAACAGTTTTTGTAAAGTTAATCCTAACGATAAAGCATGCAGATTAAGAAAGCCTGGGGATTATTCGTTGTCTCATTTTGTACTTCATGGTCTTTGGCCTAAAAAGAAAAATTTTTGTTCCACTAAATATAAGTTTCATCTTTCTCCTTTAATGTGGAAAGTGTTAAAAAAATATATGCCTGCTGCAGATTATCTGGCAAAACATGAATGGAGAAAACACGGTACATGTTTTGGGACAGATGCGGAAACGTATTTCTTAACGGCTATAAAACTTACCCAGCAGTTTAACGAAAGTCAGTTTTTAAGTTTTGTAAGAATGCATATGGGACAATATGTTTCTTTGCAAAGAATAAGATTTGTGTTCGGGGGAGCTTTTGGGGATAAAAACAGAAGGAAATTTCAGCTTGTTTGTAAAAGAAAAAACGGTGAACTTTATATTACAGAAATAAGAATTAATCTTAAAGGCAATCCGATAGAGGAAGGTTTGGAAGAACTTATAGATAAAGCCGAGCCTATGATAGGCGTAAAACAATGTCAGGGAGGAATTTTCGCTACACCTTAAGTTTTATTTACTTTATTTTCATAATTATATCCCGAAGGTTTTTAATTTTAAATACCCCATATAAAAAATCCCAGCAAGAATTCCCCCAAAAATTCCGGCTAATGCATCATCTCCCATAACTCCTAAGCCCCCTTTTGCCTTTTGGTCAATTTTTCCTATAATCGAAGGTTTCCATATATCAAAAAGCCTAAAAGCTAAAAATGCAAAAAGAAGCTTAATTTCCGTATCCTGTTTTAAATCGCCAAGCAATCCCACTGTAATGAGTACACCCGCTATCTCGTCTATTACTATTCTTTTATCATCATGTATGCCGCCGTTTTTTTCATATTCTTCAACCATTTTGTATCCCATTACAAAAAAAAGAGCTGCTAACATTAAAATAGTTTGATTTGGATTTGGAAAAAATTTAATTACAATATATGCTATTATAATTCCAACCGCGCTTCCCCAAGTTCCGGGTGCTTTTGGTAAAAGACCACTGTAAAATCCTGTTAAAAAAAACCAGTTAATTTTCTTCATATTTGCTCCATAATAAGTTTTTTTCTTTTAAATCATTAATAATCGCCAAAACTTCTTCGTCTCTTAAGTCATGAAAGTCTTCATAAAAACTGGCTACGGCAAAAGGTTTTTTATCTGTTTCTATAAGACAGTAAACTTTGTCAAAATAATTTTCCAATAATTCTTTAGTATCTGTTGGACATACCGGGGCTATTGCTATTATTTTGTCAGGATTAAATTTTTTTAAAAACTCATAAGCCGCAATTGCCGTATAACCACTAGCAAATCCATCATCTACCACTATTGCAGTTTTTCCTTTAAGCGATTTGTAAGGAGCGTGTTTTCTATATAAAAAATCTCTTCTTTTTACTTCTTCAAGTACTTCTCTGGCTATTGCATCTATTGGAATTTGGGAAAAAAGATGTTCAAAATTAGGGTTTAAAATAACTTTTCCATCAATCGTTATGCTTCCAAATCCCGCTTCCGGGTTAAAAGGGATTGGAAGCTTTCTTACAACTACGATATCCATAGGTACTTTTTTTGTAAGTGAAATTGCGTATCCTATAGGTATTCCTCCTCTTGGAATAGCAAAAATTACACTGTTTTTGGGAATATTTATTACTTCACTAAGTTTTATTCCAGCATCGAATCTATCTTTAAAAGTTGTCATATGTTTCCTTTATGTTAAAGAACTTGTTTGATAAAGTTTCATTAAAGCTATATAAAAATCTTCATCACTGCTTTCTTCTATAAGCCCTTTATTAGGAGAAATATCATAATACAATTTTTGAAGATTTTTAAATCTGTTTGGAAAAAGATGGGCTAAATATTTTGCGCTTATTTCTTTTCTCATAAGAATGGTAGGAGGCATAAGACCGGTTTTTAT
>JBDONV010000116.1:0-4107 GCA_039831165.1 Nautiliaceae bacterium
AATACATCTGTTAACATATCCCTTGAATCCTGCTCATCATCTACCAGTAAAAGAGTAGTGTTTTTAGCAAGTTTTTTAAATTTTTCATCCATACCCACACCTTTATCCAAGAGGAATTAATAATTTGAATTTAGCGCCTTCTTTTCCGTTTTCAACCAAAATATCCCCTTTTAATTTTTCCGTAGCCAGCATTTTACTCATATAAAGACCAAGTCCTGTCCCTTTAGGTCCCTTGGTCGTAAAATAAGGCTCAAAAATTCTATCTATAATCTTTTCGTCAATACCCCCGGCATTATCTTCTACTTCTATAACTCCATAACTATCCTCTTTATAAATGTTTATTTTGATTTTTTTATTTTCTTTTTTTCTTTCATCCAAAACATCCCTTGCATTTGATATGAGATTAAGAAGTATCTGAACTATTTCGTTTTTATGACTGTGAAAATATATAGGTTCAGTATTAATTTCTATCTCTATATTATGAGAATCCAACTGGGCTTTCATCATATTTAAAACATCTTCTAAAAGTTCGTTTATCTCAAATTTGTCTTTTATGGAATTGCCTTTTGCAAAATTTAAAAACGAATTTATCGTATCAGACATATTCTGAACGGTTTTTTGAATAAAAGAGGCACTTTTTTCAATTTCTTCTTTTGAGAGCATATCCATTTCGTTTTTCATATCCATTTTAATGGCTATTGCACTTAGAGCATTTAGAGGCTGTCTCCACTGATGGGCTATCATATTAATCATTTCTCCCATCTGCGCCAGTTTTGACTGCTGCATAATCTGTCGTTCTTTATCTCTCAAATCGCCTATATCCATAATAGTTGCTAAAATAACGTTTCTTTTATTAAGTTTCATTTCATTAAGTGAAATTACCGCTTCAATATTTTTCTTTCCTTTTATAATAACCTCTTGCGTATTTGAAAAATTTTTACAATCCAAATCGGAATCTATAAATTCTCTTACAGATTTTCCTATTATTTCGCATCTTTTAAGCCCTATCATTTTTTCAAACGCTTTATTTACCTCTATTATTTTTTCATCCCCATCACATATAACCATACCCTCTTTCATAGAATCAGAAATAGTTTCAAGTTTAATAGTAGCCTGATTTTTTAACTGTTCTATTTCTTTTAACTTTTCCCTTAAATAAACGTTTATCTGATTATACTCCTCTGTTACCGTATCTATAAAATGCCAAAGTGCTCTTAAATTATCCTCTTCGTCTATTTTACCTTCTATTTTTAATCTTACTTTAGAATTTTCACTTTTTTCGCTTAACGCTATCGCGGTTAGCGTTTCATTAAACAAATAAGGCTTTTCAAAAGAAAAAAACTCCCCATAAGTAAAAAATCCGGCACTTGGAGCTATTTTTGCAAAAGGTATAATCTCTTTTTTTATAAGTTTTTTTAAAAACCTTCTTCTTGCCATACAGGCATAAATATAAAACCCTTCGGGAATAATGTTAAAAGTAAGTTCATGTTCTTTTAAAAGAGTATGGGCGTTACCTACACCTATTTTTACTATAGTACCTTCTTCAATATCCCCTCCGAACATCAAACTTCCGTCGTCATGTTTCCCAACCATGGCTCTTGCCACTTTTTTCCCATCTTTTTCAAAAACCAGGGGAAATTCAACTCCAATCTTAGGCAGGTCTATATCTCCTAAATATTTCTTATAAAATTTTTCAGCAGATATATTATCTATCTCATAAACCCTGTTTTTATCCGCTTTTGTAATTATATGTTCTAACCCAACGCCCTTCCATCCAAAATTATAAACCTTTTCAACCCTTAAAACATCCGAAAAAAGTCCTACTCCAACCGCTCCTTTATCATAAATTTCTCCGTTTAACATTATATAAGTCTTTTTAAATTCTCCGTTGTCTCCGGCAACCCCTCCAGCTACTAATAAATTTCTTTTAACTCCGCTTATACCTTTTAAAAAATCTTCCGCATTATTACTAAATACCTCTATAAAAGTAATTAAAAGTTTTGAATCTTTAAATTTTTTTCCTATTTCCACACCATTTAAAAAGGAGTTCTCTTCATTTACATAAAGCCCTTCAACACAGGTATTGTCAAATTCACTTATACTTATTACCGTATTGTTGTTTAAGATTTCTTTATTATATATCTCTCCGTCTGTAGAAGAACCTATAAGAACAGCATGAGGAAACTTTTTTCTTAATTTCGAAGATATTTCTTTAAATCTTTCTTTGCCTTCTCCGCAAAACACCTGAATTAAAGTATTTTCACCGAAATTTTTATTAAAATTATCAATTTCCTCCCCTTTTAAAACATAATGTTTCATTCTGTTGCCTTCATTTTTAATAATTATTAATTATAACTTAACTAAAGTTTCTTTGTCAAACCGCCATTTATATCTGTTTTTGATATAATTTTATAAAAAAAGGGGAAATATAATGGCAAAAGTAGCAATAAACGGACTTGGAAGAATAGGAAAAATGGTTTTATGGCATTATGTTCAGACAAAACCTGAAAACATAGAAATTACCGTAGCAAACGGAGGAAGCGGAACACCGGAAGATTTAGCTTATATGTTAAAATTTGATTCTGTTCATGGGAAATTCCCTGCAAACGTGGAATATACCGATAGCAGCCTTATAATAGACGGAAAAGAAATAGCAATCATTAGCGAAAGAGACCCTGCTAAACTTCCTTGGAAAGAGATGGGAATAGATATAGTAATAGAAGCTACTGGAAAATTTACTGAAAGAGATGCGGCGGCTAAACATCTTGAAGCCGGAGCAAAAAAAGTTATTATTACGGCTCCTGGTAAAAACGTGGATAAAACATTCGTACTTGGAGTAAATCACGAAGAATACGACCCTCAAAACCATCATGTAGTTTCAAATGCTTCTTGTACAACAAACTCTTTAGCACCGGCTATGAAAGTTCTAGAAGAAGTTTTTGGAGTAGAAAGCGCTTTAATTACGACAGTACACGCATATACTTCAAGTCAGGTAACGATAGATAAGAAAAAACCTGGAAAACATAGAAGGGGAAGAGCCGCGGCTGTTAATATTATTCCTACAACAACAGGAGCGGCAAAAGCTACAATAGAAGTTATACCAAGTTTAGCCGGAAAAATGCATGCAATGGCTTTAAGAGTACCGGTACCTGACGTTGCAGTTACGGACATAAGCGTAACATTAAAAAAAGAAACTACCGCAGAAGAGATAAATAAAGCGTTTGAAGAATATGCAAACAACCAATTAAAAGGAATTTTAGACATCACATACGATGAAGTTGTATCAACTGATATGATAGGAAATCCTCATTCAAGCATTATAGACGGTCTCACAACAAGTGTTGTTGACGGAAATAAAGCTAAAATCTTAGCATGGTATGATAATGAGTTCGGATATAGCAGAAGAGTACTCGAACTTGCTAGTTTAATGGCGGAGAAATTATGATTTCCGCCTAACTTTTTGCAAGCTTACTTACATAAGCGTTTGAAACTCCTAAATATCTTGCTATTTCACTGTATTTATACCCGTTTGCCTTAGCTGCTTTAATAGCTTCTTTTTTATCTTCGTATTCACTAAAGAAATCACTGAGCTTCTTTCTAATCACTTTTATATTCCCATCTTCATCTTTTATAATTTTAGGCTCTTTATAAATCTCGTCAAGTTCAAACTGCTCAAGAGGCTTTTTCAGCCACTCTATATACTCTTCAAGAGGCTTTGATAAAATTTTACTGCCCTCTATAATTTCACTGAACTTAGATTTTTTAAGCCTTAAAGCCAAAGACTGATAATCCCACTGGGTAATATCATCCACTATTCCAAGAGCTAAAGCGTTTCTTTCTATATATTTAACAACCTTCCAAAAATGGTCTTCGTCAAAAAGCATATAACTCTCAAACCTGCCTTTCCACAAATGTCCTATTCTCCCGGTTTTATAGTTATACCATGCCGCATAAGCACTGTTTAAAAATCTCATAGCTTCCGAAATATTAGGAAGATGTGTTTCTATTAAAATATGATAATGATTAGGCAAAACCGTAAAAGCATGAAAAGTAACTTTATAATCATATTTTGTTTTTAACATTAATTCCATAAATTTAAAATAGTCT
>JBDONV010000043.1:0-4099 GCA_039831165.1 Nautiliaceae bacterium
CAATTTGGAAGAGTTGAAAAAATTATTTACTTTTAAATGGGAAAAAATAAAAAGAGTTAAAGGTATAAAAATAGAAATATTCTTAGGAGAATATGATAAAATTTCGGCTTCAAAAAAAGCCTGTGAGTTTTTTAAACAGTATGGAGACGTGTATTTTATAAAAAAAGCAAATCATTTTTTAAGGAGTTAAATTGCACCAGCGGCAGAAAATCGAAGAAAACAGATGTATTGAAATTTTTAAGGATTATTGGGATATAATAGTTGGCTTTTCATCTCTTCCTTTTGCTATTATTTTTCATCTTAAAGGACTGCATGTTTTAGCTACTCTTTTTGCGGCTATAGGTATAGGAAGTCTTGCAGTTACCATTTCAGAAATAGCCGAAATTTTGGCTGAGAGATTTGGAGAACCTTTTGGCAGTATGATTTTAACGTTTAGCGCCGTTTTAGTTGAGATATTAATTCTTTTTATGGTTATTTTAGAAGCAAAACATCATCCTGAAGTGCTAGAAACAGTTAAAAACGGTATAGTGGCTACTGTTATAGTGGATTTAAACGCTCTTTTAGGTCTTGCTGTATTTGTAGGAGGACTTAGTTTTAAAGAGCAGGTTCACAATGAAGATACTTCCGCTAGTTATACGACAGTACTTTTTGTGGCAGCAGCTATGCTTTTGGTTCCTACTACAATATCTTTACATTCAAGTGAAGAGGCTTTATTTAAAGCTAGCGTGATTATAGCCGTTCTTTTAGTTATTTTTTATTTTTTTATTTTCAGATTTCAGACGGATACACATGTTCATTTTTTTAAATTTAAAAAAAGAAGTCGCGTTAAAAGATATATAAAAGAAGATGAGGATGAAGATTACTACTTTGATAAAAAATCGAATTTATTTAATATTTTGTTTTTAGTTTTTCTATTGATATTAATAGGAATTCTCTCCGAAATATTTGCGAATGATGGAGTAATTGTTTTTAAGGAATTTGGTTTAACTGCCGGGTTTGTCGGGATTTTAATAGCATTTGTAACGGTTGCTCCAGAGCTTTTTACTGCAATTAGAGCGGCTAAAAACGATGAAATGCAGCGTGTTATAAATATCGCTATGGGGGCGAGTACGGTTAGTATTTTGTTAACCGTTCCGGCTTTAATATTTCTTTCCATGATAGTTGGTGTAAAACTGACCCTTGATTTTACCCCTCTGCAGGTTGGAGCTTTACTGTTAACTATTTTGCTTGTATGGAAAACGACAGAAGATGGAGAAACCAATTATCTTGAAGGGCTCTCACATCTGATGATTTTTTTAAGTTACGCAGTTATAGCTATTTTTTATTAACGGATTGCAAAAATAAAAATTACGGTAATAAAAAAATATTGTAAAATATTTAAAAATTTTGGATTTATTTGAAAATTTTCAAAGAAACTTTCGGAAAATTTTAAATACTCTTTCATTGCTTTTCCCTTTTTTTAGGGGAGAAGCAAAAAATATTCCTAAAGAAGTTCTTTAGGAGGCATTTTTGATATTTCTAAAATTACTTTTTTCCCTTCTATTTTAATTTTATATTCGAATAAATTTACTATTTTATTTACTAAAAACATACCCATACCACTTTTGGGTTCTTTGTTTGATTTTAATTGATTAAAAAAGTCAAATATTTTTATTTTTTCTTTTACTGTCTCTCCGTCGGTTTCTATTATTATATAAATTTTTTCATTTTTAGGAACTATTTTTATCTCTATCCTTTCTTTAGAAAATTTAAGGGCGTTTAGATATAAAATATCCATTAAAAGGGTAAACAGTTTTTTGTCGGTATTAATTATAATTTCTTTTGAAGGCATTTTAAAAGAAACTTTTTTATTGTAAATATTTTTGTATTTTCTAAACAAAAAACTCAAAAGTTTAGGAACATTTAGAGGTTCTATCTGGATTTTTGCCTTTTTATTTTTTAAATCTATAAGGGTTTTTAATATATCCACCATTCTTTGGATATTTAACCCCTCTTTTTTTAGATGGATATTGTAAATTTTTATTCTGTTTATATCCGGTGAAGTAGAGTTTAGTTCTTTTTCTATCAAAGTAGAGTATTTATTTATGGAAAAAGCCGGATTTTTAAGTTTTTTCAGGAAATATTCAAGAAGATTGTTTATAAAATTTTCTTGTTCTTTTTGAAGCTGCATTCTTTTTGTCAAATCCTGTCTTATGGCAATGAATTCTTTTATTTCTCCTTTTTCGTCTTTAATGGGAATGATGTTTGCCAAAACGTAGTATTCTCCACCGTCTTTTTTTCTGTTTTTTATAACCCCTCTGAAAATTTTTCCTTTTTTTATAGTATCCCACATTTTTTTAAAAACGGCTTTTGGCATATCGGGATGTCTTACTATATTATGAGGTTTTCCTATAAGTTCTTCTTTTTTGTAACCTGAGATTTTTTCAAACATTTTATTGGCGTCTGTAATAATTCCGTTAATATCCGTTTTTGAAATAATGGTGGTTTTATCTAATGCTTCTTTGTATTGTCTGAGATAATTATTTTCTTTTTTTAGTTTTTCTATTTCTTCTTTTAATTTGTTAATATCCTCGCTCATCCTCTCTCACTTTGTTTTTGATAATTATACAAAATTTGATAAAATGAAAGTATTGAAAACTAAAAAAGGAGAAAAAAATGGATAGAAGAAAATTTCTAAAAACAGCAGGTGTTGGAGCTGTGGCAAGTACGGCGTTTACAACCAATCTTTATGCAAAAACCAGAAAAACGTTAAAAATATGCCTGTCTTGGCCTAAAACGCTTCCTATTATGGGTGAGGGGATTTATTATTTTGCTAAGAGGGTAAAAGAGCTTACGGATGGAGCTTTAAAAATCAAAATATACGGAGCGAACGAACTTGTACCGGCTCTTGGAGTATTTGATGCGTGTTCAAAAGGTCTTATTGACGGATTTCATTCAGGGCCTTATTATTGGAAAGGTAAAAATCCGGCATTCAGTCTATTTACGGCGTATCCGTTTGGAATGATAGCGGATGAAATGAACGCATGGCTTGATTTTGGCGGAGGTATGGATATTTGGAGGGAATTATACGCAAAATATAATCTAATTCCGTTTAAAGGTGGAAATACCGGAAACCAAATGGGTGGATGGTTTAGAAAACCTATTAAATCTTTAGAGGACCTTAAAGGACTAAAAATGAGAATTCCGGGTCTTGGAGGTGAAGTTATGGCGGCCCTTGGAGTAAAACCTACCAATATTCCGGCAGGAGAACTTTATACGGCTCTTGAGAGGGGCGTGATTGATGCAACAGAATGGGTAGGACCTGCTTTAGATATTAAAATGGGATTCTATAAAGTAGCTAAATATTACTATTCAGGATGGCATGAGCCTGGAACAAATCTTGAATTAACTTTCAATAAGAAAAAATTTGAACGTCTTCCAAAAGAATTCCAAGCGGCAATAGAGGTGGCATCAAATGATATGAACGTAAGAATGCTCTCTCAATTCCAATACGAAAACGGTGTGGCACTTAGAAAAATAAAAGAAGGAAAATACGGTGTTAAACTATGCGAATTTCCTGAAGAAGTAAATGAAGCGGCTAAAAAAGCCATTAATAAAATATTAGAAGAAAATGCTCAAAAATCAAAAGATTTTGCTAAAGTTTATAACACTATTCAAAAATTCTTTCCTGATACAAGAAGATGGACTGATGCGGGAATGAAATGGTTTTTGGATGCAAGAGATAAAGATTTTAAATTTGATAAATGCTAAACCCCTCCTTTTTTTGGAGGTTATACGAAATCTTTAAGAACTTCACTGCAAAGAGCAAATCCAAAAGCACCGGTAACACCTACAAAACTTCCCATATCACATTCAATCGGTTTTTCAGTAGAAAATACAACTTTAAAATTTTTTTTGAAATTTTCTTTTTTTAATCTGTCTCTTACTTTTTTGGCAAAAGGGTCGTTTTGTGTTTTCCAGATGCTTTCAATCCTTATTTTCGTAGGGTCAACTCTTTTAGCGGCACCCATAGAAGATATGATTTTAGGATAAGATTTTTTAATAAGAGCTATCTTTGCGTTTAAGTCGTCTATTGCATCAATTACTATATCATAATCTT